>CAJAXU010000577.1 GCA_903948045.1 uncultured beta proteobacterium
ACCAGGGCGACTGGTTGCCCAGATTGCGCAGCAGCTCCGACACCCGCTCATTGGACTGGGCCGAACCCAAAAGCGTCAGGGCCTGGGCGTCCTGCCGCAGGCTGGCGATAAACACCCCTTCCGGCAGCAGCCGGACCAGTTCGGTCAGCAAAAACACCGGCAGGTTGCGGTCGGCCTGCAGGTCTTCCACCGCCTGCTGGCGGGCACGCAGCGCCGTGATCTCGGTCTGCAGGCTGGCAATGTCCTTGATCTGGGCGTCAAAACGGGTGATCTCGGTCTGCAACAACTGGTTTTTTTGCTGCTGGGCCGAGATCTGCGCCTGAAATGCGATGAACACCAGTGCGGCAACCATCCCGCCCAGCAACGCCGCCAGGCCAAGCCCGCGGTTGAAGCTGGCCCGGCGCCGCTTGCGCGCCAGTTCACGGTGCGGCAGCAGGTTGATCAGGATCACGCGGCAAACCTCCGCAGCGCCAAACCGCAGGCCGGTAAATAAGACGGCCCCTCGCGTGCCAGCCTGTCATCGGCCAGCCTGTCGCCCAGATCCATACCTTGAAACGGCTGGGCGACGGTGCAGGCAAAGCCAGTCTGCTCGCCCAGTACGGCGGCCAACCCGGGCACGGCCGCGGCGCCGCCGGCCAGCAGGATGTGATCGACCTGGCTGTGCGGGGTGCTGGTGAAGAAAAACTGCAGGGCCCGCCCGACTTCTTGCGCGGCACTGGCCAGAAAGGGCTGCAACACGCTCACCGGGTAATCGTCGGGCAGATCACCGCTGCGTTTGCGGCTCTCGGCCTCGTCCAGCGAGAAGCCGTACTGGCGCACGATCAGCTGCGTCAGCTGGGCGCCACCAAAGGCCTGGTCGCGCTCGTACAGCAGTTCCTGGCCCTGCAGCACCTGCAGCCGGGTGGCGACACTGCTGATTTCAAACAAGGCAACGATGCTATCCGCTGGCGCCAGCAAGGGCAGATCGGCGATCAGCCGCTCGGCGGCGCGGCGCGAGGCATAGGTTTGCACGTCCAGCACGGACAGCTTGAGCCCGGCGGCCTCAGCCAGGCCCTGCATGTCCTGCACCTTTTCTTTGCGCGACGCCGCGATCATGACGTCAATCTCATCGCCGGCTGTGGCATTGGGGCCGATGGTGCAAAAGTCGAGGCTGACCTCTTCCATGGGAAAGGGAATGTACTGGTTCGCCTCAGACTCCACCTGCAGTTCGAGCTCGGCCTCGCTCAGGCCGGCGGGCACCCTGATCTTGCGGGTGATGACTGCTGAGGCCGGCAGCGCCATGGCCACGTGGCGCGCCTTGCTGCCGCTGCGCCGGACCAGGCGGCGCACCGCCTGCACCACCTCGTCAAACTTGTCGATCTGGCCGTCGTGGACCCAGCCGGGCTGCAGGGGCTCCCGGCCGCAGTGGGCGAGCAACAGCTGGCCTGAGGCATGACGTCCGAGCTCCACCAGCTTGACGCTCGATGAACTGATGTCCAGACCCAGCAGTGGCGCGGATTGACGGCTGAACAAGGACCCCAGAGAAAACACGACGACCCCTTAAACTCGGCCTGACGGCATGAGAAAAATCAACCGCGGCTGTTGGAATGCTATCAGCAAGCTTCCGGACCCGGAATTATTTACATTTTCAAACAGGTCCGGCGCTCGCGGTGGCCCAGGCCCTTGCGTCATTTTCATTATCATTTCGCTGCTTCTAAAAGTCCTGTATGCCCCAAAAACCGCCGCCCAACCCGCCACCTGTTGACCCAACGCCTGGCGCCAGGGCGCTCAAGTGGGTGGGCCAGGCGGTCCTTTGGGGCGCCGGCCTGGCGCTGGCGGGGGCCTTGTCGGTCTTGATTTTGGTGGCGGTTGCACTTGCGGTGGCCTACCCCAACCTGCCCGACATTTCTGATTTGTCAGATTACCGCCCCAAATTGCCGCTGCGGGTGTTGTCAGCCGAGGGTGCGCTGATCGGCGAATTTGGTGAGGAGCGCCGGCAATTGACGCCCATCAAGCAAATCCCGAAGATCATGACCGACGCCGTGCTGGCGATCGAGGACGCGCGGTTTTACGAGCACGGCGGCGTGGATTACAAGGGAGTGCTGCGTGCGGCCCTGGCCAATCTGGGCCGCCTCAAGAGCCAGGGCGCCTCCACCATCACCATGCAGGTGGCGCGCAATGTTTACCTGTCGTCAGAAAAAACCTACACCCGCAAGATTTACGAGATCTTGTTGACCTTCAAGCTCGAGCACATGCTGAGCAAGGACAAGATCCTTGAGATCTACATGAACCAGATTTTTCTGGGCAATCGGGCTTATGGCTTCGCCTCGGCGGCCGAGGCCTATTTCGGCAAAGAACTCAAAAACCTCAGCATCGCCGAAGCCGCCATGTTGGCCGGGCTACCCAAGGCGCCCTCGGCCTACAACCCGATTGCCAACCCCAAGCGGGCCCGGGCACGACAGCTGCACATCATTGACCGCATGCTGGACAACGGCTTCATCACCGCCGAGCAGGCCGCCACGGCCAAAAAAGAAGAGCTCAAGGTCAAGACCAACTCCGACAACAGCCGGGTGCATGCGGAGTATGTGGCTGAGACGGTGCGCCAACTCATGTTCACACAGTATGGCGACGAAACCTACACCCGCGGCCTCAATGTCTACACCACCCTGCGCGCCAGCGATCAGGACGCCGCCTACAAGGCCTTGCGCCGCGGCATCATGGATTTCGAGCGCCGCCAGGTTTACCGCGGCCCTGAAAAATTCGTCACCCTGCCAGCGTCGGGCCAGGAACTCGACGACGCCATCGACGACGCCCTGGAAGACCACCCCGACAACGGTGACGTGCTGTCTGCTGTAGTGCTGGCGGCCGACGCGCGCCGGGTGCTGGCCATGCGGCAGAACGGCGAGACCGTCGAGGTCACCGGCGAGGGCCTCAAGCCCGTGCAGTCCGGCCTGTCCGACAAGGCGGCACCCAACATCAAGATCCGGCGCGGCGCCGTGATCCGGGTCGTCAAAACACCCAAGGACAGCTGGGAAATCACGCAACTGCCCGAGGTTGAGGGCGCCTGTGTGGCGCTGGACCCGCGCGACGGTTCCATCAAGGCGCTGGTGGGCGGCTTCGATTTCGCCAAGAACAAGTTCAACCACGTGACGCAGGCCTGGCGGCAACCGGGCTCAAGCTTCAAGCCCTTTATTTACTCGGCCGCACTGGAGAAGGGGTTTACCCCAGCCACCGTGGTCAATGACGCACCGCTGTTTTTTGATTCGGGCGTCACCGGCAGTCAACCCTGGGAGCCCAAGAACTACGACGGCAAGTTTGAAGGCCCGATGAGCCTGCGTCGCGGCCTGGCCAAATCCAAAAACATGATCTCCATCCGCATCCTGCAGGCCATCGGCACCAGCTATGCGCAGGAATGGGTCACCCGCTTTGGCTTTGAGGAAGACAAACACCCGGCCTATCTGACGATGGCGCTGGGTGCGGGGTCGGTCACGCCGATGCAGATGGCCACCGGCTACGCGGTATTTGCCAATGGCGGCCATCGGGTCAACCCCTGGCTGGTCAACCGGGTGACTGACCAGAAAGGCCGGGTACTGGTCGAGACCAAACCGCTGCCGCTGGACGACACAGTGCGGGCGATTGATGCGCGCAACGCCTTCATCATGAGCAGCCTGCTGCAAGAAGTCACCCGCACCGGCACCGCCGCCTCGGCCCAGGCTACGCTCAAACGGCCTGACCTGTATGGCAAGACCGGCACCACCAATGATTCGATGGACACCTGGTTCGCCGGTTACCAGCCCACGCTGGCCGCCGTCACCTGGATCGGCTACGACACGCCGCGCAAACTGGGTGACCGTGAGACCGGCGGCGGCCTGAGCCTACCGGTCTGGATCCGCTTTATGGAGCAGGCCCTGAAAAATGTGCCGGTGTCTGAACCCAGCGTGCCCGAGGGTGTGGTGTTTGCCGGTGGCGAGTGGTACTACGACGAGTTCGCGCGTGGCGCCGGCATCAACAGCGTGGGGCTGGAGGACAAGGGCTCGCAGAACGCTGCGCCGGCCCAGGCGCTGCCCGTGGCCGACGAGAAGAAAAAAATCCTCGACCTGTTCCGGAACTGATCAGGCGCCAAACACCAGTGGGCTGCCGGCCTGCTCGCTGGCAAAGCGCGTAAGGCAGGCAAAAAACTCGCCCTGGCCCTTGGTATCCAACCATTGTTTGCTATCAAATTTAAAGTGATAGCCGCCTGAGCGGGCCGCCAGCCAGACCTCGTGCAGCGGTTTTTGCAGGTTGATCACGATCTGGCTGCGGTTGTCAAACACCAGCGTCACCATGCCGCCCACACGCTGGTTGTCGATGTCGGCGGTGCCGTCATCGTTGATGCGGTCGCAGGCGGCCTCCACCGCTTTGAGCAGGTTTTCCGCCAGATCCAGGAATTCGGGGTCGGTCATTTAAAATTTCACCATGTTGACTTACCCGCGAATTCTAGTCAGGACCCTTGTCCTTGCGTTCAGTGCGGTGACCCTGGGCGGCTGCGGCCAGACCGGCGCGCTGTACCTGCCCACCGAGCCGGCCGCCGCCCAGCGCGCCACCCTGCCCCAAACCCTGATCAAGCCGGCGGCCCGTCCCGCCAGCAGCCCCGCACCATGACACCACACCCCCTGCCCGGCCAACCCCAGCTGGCCTACCGTGATGGCGAACTCTGCCTGGAGTCGACCCGCCTGAGTGCACTGGCGCAGGCCCACGGCACGCCGCTGTTTGTTTATTCCAAAGCCGCCATGCTGGCCGCCTTGGCCGCCTACCAGCGCGGCTTTGCCGGCCGCCAGGTGCAGATCTGCTACGCCATGAAGGCCAACCCCGCGCTGGGCGTGATTGAATTGTTTGCGCGGGCCGGCTGCGGCTTTGACATCGTCTCGGGCGGCGACATGGACCGGGTGCTGGCCGCTGGCGGCGCCGCCGACAAAATCATCTTCTCGGGCGTGGGCAAGACCCGCGCCGAGATGCGCCGTGCCCTGCAGGCCGGCATCGGCTGCTTCAATGTCGAGAGCGAAGCTGAACTGGATGTGCTGAGCGAAGTCGCCAGCGCCCTGGGCCTGCGCGCCCCGGTCAGCATCCGCGTCAACCCCAACGTCGACCCGAAAACCCACCCCTACATTTCCACCGGCCTCAAAGGCAACAAGTTCGGCATCGCGCACGAACGGGTGCTGCCGACCTACCTGCACGCCGCCGGCCTGAGCGGCATCCGGGTGGTGGGGATTGACTGCCACATTGGCTCGCAGATCACCCAGACCGAGCCCTACCTGGACGCGATGGACCGCATGCTGGACCTGGTGGAGGCCATCGAGGCCGAGGGCATCCCGATCCACCACATCGACTTCGGGGGCGGCCTGGGCATCGATTACAACGGCGACACCCCGCCCGACGCCGGCCAGCTCTGGGCCCTGCTGCTGGCCAAACTCGATGAGCGCGGCTTCGGCCAGCGCCAGCTGATGATCGAACCCGGCCGCTCGCTGGTTGGCAACGCCGGCGTCTGCGTGACCGAGGTGCTCTACCTCAAGCCCGGCGAGCAGAAAAACTTCTGCATCGTCGACGCCGCCATGAACGACCTGCCCCGCCCGGCCATGTACCAGGCCTACCACCAGATCGTGCCCTTGCAGCCACGTGACGAAGAACCAGAAGTCTGGGAGGTGGTGGGACCGATTTGTGAGAGCGGCGACTGGCTGGGCCATGACCGCAACCTGGCACCGCGCCAGGGTGACCTGCTGGCGGTGCTGTCCGCTGGTGCCTACTGCATGAGCATGGCCAGCAACTACAACTCGCGCGGCCGCGCACCCGAGGTGCTGGTGGACGGCGGCCAAACCCACCTGATCCGCCGCCGCGAGACCATCGGCGAGCAGATGCAGCAGGAACAACTGGTCGGCGGCTGACCGTCAGCTGATCGGCAAAGTTTCATCTCAAAAAGGGCTGGCGCACCAGTCAAGGCGGCGCCGGGATGCTCGTTGTTTGCACGCCGGTCAAGGTGGCGCCGGGCTGAGTTCGTTGTTTGCACGCCGGTCAAGGTGGCGCCGGGCTAAGCGGCTGCGCTCGTGTCCTCCAGACGCACGGGCCCTACGGGCCCCTGCGTCTTTCCCCCTTGACCTCGCTCCGCCGCTCA
>CAJAXU010000578.1 GCA_903948045.1 uncultured beta proteobacterium
CGACTGGCCACCGGTGCCTTCGAGCTGGATGCGGATGGTGTCATCCGGCAGGCCTTCTGGGTGCACCTGGGTCAGCGCACCCGACAGCATGGCCCCCACCGAGCGGTTGACGTTGCGTGCCACTTCCATGAACTGCACCCGCTCGCCGCGGTCGATGGCGGGGCGGCTTTTGGCAATCAGCACCTGATCTAGCGCTTTTTCCAGGCCGTGGGCCTGGGTCTCAGTCTGGCGGCGCGGCACTTCGGGACCGACCGGTGCCATGGCGAACAAGCGGCCGAAATCCAGGCCGCTGGCTTTCCAGTGGGCAATGCCCTGGCGCGTGTCGAGCAGGTCAGCGCGACCGATCAAGTCGTCAAATTTGCGGATGCCCAGCTGCGCCATGATCTGGCGCGCCTCTTCAGCAATAAAAAAGAAGTAATTCACCACATGCTCGGGCTTGCCGGAGAACTTCTTGCGCAGCACCGGGTCTTGCGTGGCCACACCCACCGGGCAGGTGTTGAGGTGGCATTTGCGCATCATGATGCAGCCCTCCACCACCAGCGGCGCCGTGGCAAAGCCAAACTCATCAGCCCCAAGCAGGGCACCAACAACCACGTCACGGCCGGTCTTCATCTGGCCGTCGGCCTGCACCCGGATGCGGCTGCGCAGGCGGTTGAGCACCAGCGTCTGTTGCGTCTCGGCCAGGCCGATCTCCCAGGGGCTGCCGGCGTGCTTGATGCTGGACCAGGGCGAAGCGCCGGTGCCACCATCGTGCCCGGCGATCACCACGTGGTCGCTCTTGCACTTGGCCACCCCGGCGGCGATGGTGCCCACACCAATCTCGCTGACCAGCTTGACGCTGATGCTGGCGTGTGGCGCCACATTCTTCAGGTCGTGGATCAGCTGCGCAAGGTCTTCAATCGAATAAATGTCGTGGTGTGGCGGTGGCGAGATCAAACCGACGCCGGGCACCGAGTAGCGCAGCTTGCCGATGTAGTCGGTCACCTTGCCGCCCGGCAACTGGCCGCCCTCACCCGGCTTGGCGCCTTGTGCCATCTTGATCTGGATCTGGTCGGCACTGCTGAGGTACTCAGCCGTGACGCCAAAACGGCCTGACGCCACCTGCTTGATGCGCGAGCGCAGCGAATCGCCATCGCGCAAAGGCAAATCGACCTCGACCACGTCCTCGCCGATCACGCTCTTGAGCGAGTCGCCCTGCTTGATCGGGATGCCCTTGAGCTCGTTGCGGTATCGCGCCGGGTCTTCGCCGCCCTCACCGGTGTTGCTCTTGCCGCCAATACGGTTCATGGCCACAGCCAGCGTGGCGTGCGCCTCAGTGCTGATGGAGCCCAGCGACATGGCGCCGGTAGCAAAGCGCTTGACGATCTCACTGGCCGGCTCGACCTCGTCCACCGGAATGGCGCGGCTCGGATCGAGCTTGAACTCAAACAGGCCGCGCAGCGTCATGTGGCGCCGGCTCTGGTCATTGATGAGCTGGGCGTATTCTTGGTAGGTGCTCCAGTTGTTGGCGCGGGTGCTGTGCTGCAGCTTGGCGATGGCGTCGGGCGTCCACATGTGCTCCTCGCCGCGCGCGCGCCAGGCGTATTCACCGCCGGTATCGAGCATGGTGGCCAAGACCGGGTCGGCACTGAAGGCCGCACGGTGCATGCGGATCGCCTCTTCGGCAATCTCGAACACACCAATGCCCTCGACCCGGCTCGGCGTGCCGCTGAAATACTTGGCCACGGTGGCGCTGCTCAGTCCAATCGCCTCAAACAGCTGGGCACCGCAATAGCTCATGTAGGTGGAGACGCCCATCTTGGACATGATCTTGGACAGGCCCTTGCCCACCGCCTTGATGTAGTTGTAGATGGCCTTTTCGGCACTCAATTCGCCCGGCAAGTCTTTGTGAATTTTGACCAGGGTTTCCAGCGCCAGATAAGGGTGAACAGCCTCGGCGCCGTATCCAGCCAACACACCAAAGTGGTGCACCTCACGTGCGGTGCCGGTCTCGACCACCAGGCCAGCCGAGGTGCGCAGACCGGCCAGCACCAGGTGCTGGTGGATGGCTGAGAGCGCCAGCAGCGCCGGGATGGCCACCTGGCTGGCATTCACACTGCGGTCGCTGATGATCAGGATGTTTTTGCCGCCCTTGATCGCATCCACCGCTTCGGCGCAGAGCGAAGCCAGCTTGGCCTCCACGCCCTCGTGGCCCCAGGCCAGCGGGTAGGTGATGTCAAGCGTGTAGCTGCGGAACTTGCCCTGGGTGTGGGTTTCGATATCGCGCAGTTTGGCCATGTCGGCGAAGTTCAGCACCGGCTGGCTGACCTCCAGCCGCATCGGCGGGTTGACCTGGTTGATGTCAAGCAGGTTGGGCTTGGGCCCGATGAACGACACCAGGCTCATCACAATCGCCTCGCGGATCGGATCGATTGGCGGGTTGGTCACCTGGGCAAACAGCTGCTTGAAGTAGTTGTACAGCGGCTTGTTCTTGTCAGACAACACCGCCAACGGGCTGTCGTTGCCCATGGAGCCGATCGCCTCTTCGCCGGCCGTGGCCATCGGGGCGATCAGGAACTTCAGGTCTTCCTGGGTAAAACCAAAGGCCTGCTGACGGTCCAACAGGCTGACCGTGTCGGTGACGCGTTTGGGCTCGAGGTCGGCCACCACGTCGGACAGCGCGTCATCGATGCGCCGGTCAACAAAGGTCACGTCGTCGAGCTTGACTCGCAGGTTTTCGATCCACTGCTTGTAAGGCTTGCTGTTGGCCAGGTTGGCCTTGAGCTCCTCGTCGTCAATCATGCGGCCCTGCTCCAGATCGATCAGGAACATCTTGCCGGGCTGCAGGCGCCACTTGCGCACGATTTTGTTCTCGGGCACGGGCAGCACGCCCGATTCGGAGCCCATGATGACCAGGTCGTCGTCGGTGATGCAGTAGCGCGAGGGGCGCAGGCCGTTGCGGTCCAGCGTGGCACCGATCTGACGGCCGTCGGTGAAGACGATGCTGGCCGGGCCGTCCCACGGCTCCAGCATGGCCGCGTGGTACTCATAAAAGGCACGGCGGCGCTCGTCCATGGTGCTGTGCTGTTCCCAGGGCTCGGGGATCATCATCATCACCGCTTGGCTGATGGGGTAACCCGCCATCGTCAGCAGCTCCAGGCAGTTATCAAACG
>CAJAXU010000579.1 GCA_903948045.1 uncultured beta proteobacterium
CCCCTACGTGCCCAAGATGATCGAGTTTTACCTGGGCGAGAAGCCGATCCTGAGCAATGTGCCGACCTACATGTGCCGCAACAAGGACGACCTGGCCTACACCCTGGCCAACCTGAAGGACCTGGTGGTGAAAGAGGTGCACGGTGCCGGCGGCTACGGCATGCTGGTGGGCCCGGCGGCCACCAAGGCCGAGATCGAGGACTTCCGCCGCGCCGTGCTGGCCAACCCAGAGGGCTACATCGCGCAGCCCACGCTGAGCCTGTCGAGCTGCCCCACCTTTGTCGAAAGCGGCATCGCGCCGCGTCACATCGACCTGCGGCCCTACGTGCTGTCCGGCAAAACCGTGCAGATGGTGCCCGGCGGCCTGACCCGAGTGGCGCTGAAAGAGGGCTCGCTGGTGGTTAACTCCTCGCAAGGCGGCGGCACCAAAGACACTTGGATATTGGAGGTCTAACTCATGTTGTCTCGTACTGCCGACCATCTGTTCTGGATGTCCCGTTACACCGAGCGGGCCGAAAACACCGCGCGCATGCTCGATGTCAACTACCAGACTTCGCTGCTGCCGCAGTCTCACGCGGTGGCGCTGGTTGGCTGGCAGGGGCTGCTGAGCATCAGCGAGCTGCTGCCGGCCTACCAGAGCCTGCACGGCGAGGTGAATGTGCAAAAGGTCATGGATTTCATGGTGAAAGACGAGAGCAACCCCTCGTCCATCATGTCCTGCCTGAGTGCCGCCCGCGAGAACGCCCGCGCTGTGCGTGGCACGCTCACCACCGAGGTCTGGGAAACTCACAACCAGACTTGGCTGGAGGTGCGGCGCATGGTCAACAACGGCGATTTCGAGCGCGACCCGGGCCAGTTTTTCGAGTGGGTCAAGTTCCGCTCGCACCTGTCGCGCGGCGTCACGGTCGGCACCATGCTGATGGACGAGGCGCTGTACTTCATGCGCCTGGGGACCTTTTTGGAGCGGGCCGACAACACGGCGCGGCTGGTGGACGTCAAGTTTCACGCCGTGCAAAGCGACTTTTTTGGCGCCGCCAGCGAGAAGGACCAAGAGTACGACTTCTACCACTGGAGCGCCATTTTGCGCAGTGTTTCGGGCTTTGAGGTCTACCGCAAGGTCTACCGCGACGTGATCAAGCCCGAGCGCGTGGCCGAGCTGCTGATCCTGCGCCCCGACATGCCGCGCTCGCTGCACGCCAGCCTGAATGAGGTGGTGAGCAACCTGGGCTTGGTCAGCAACGACCAGACCGGCGAAACCCACCGCCGCGCCGGCAAACTGCGCGCCGAACTCCAATACGGCCGAATCGACGAGATTTTGGCCACCGGCCTGCACGCCTACCTGACCCAGTTTCTGGACAGGGTGAATGACCTGGGTTCACACATCAGCCGCGATTTCCTGGTGCCCTCGGGCGCTTGACGGCTGATTGGCGTCCGTGCTTGCCGATACGGCGCTGGGCCGTACCGATGCCAATGCCAACGCGAATGCGGTGCTGGCGCGTGAAGCGGGTGTGCCGTTTCAGCCGCCGCTTGGCAACGCTTCTGGGATCGACCCCATCACCGAGTGGTTGAACCTGATGGAGGTTGTACAAATGCTTTGCCCTGTGTGGCCCGTGCGTGACAAGCCCATGCAAGGCGACCATTGGCGACAGTGATGGCGTCCAAGCCAATTGGGCAAAAAAGCCGTGCAGCTCTGGAGGAATCTGCGCGGCCAGCGACTGAACTTGTAGCGCTTTAGTGGCAGCGCGACGACCTTTGGGCTCTACCTGTGCGTCGGTGGAGCAGCCCCTAAAGCTAGTTTGCCACCAGCAACCTTGCTGGATACCACGTTTAGCCCGAGCCTCTTTGGCCGACTGGGTTGGGGCGAGTGTTTGCAGGGTGATCATTGTCGTTGCCTCACTCATTTTTTCCGCCGAAGATCGCCAGCAGGTCGTCGAGCGTGGCG
>CAJAXU010000580.1 GCA_903948045.1 uncultured beta proteobacterium
GCCTCAGACTCTACCTAAAGAAGCAAAATCCAATTGACATCTCAGTGGACAACGAGCCACGAGCATCCGCAACACTCCAATTAACACTGAATGAATGGGCTGATGAACTAGCAAGCATCAATGCCAACCGCAACAAGCTGGAAAAGAGACTCCGCGCTCTAACACTTAACTTCATCAAATTCTCTTGCCTTCAGGATAAGAGCAAACCGTCGCCTTCTATGCGCGTTCAAAAGTGTGTTGAAAAACAGCGACTAGATAAACTAAAGCACCTGCCGCCCGACGACTTGATTGAAAAGCTTTTGTGGTCAGAGTTGACGCGGCTCGTTGAAGTGGAGTGGGACTTGTTCACGCCGATTTTCTTTGACTTGAAGCAATTTAAAGAGCATTCCGTCGTGGTCAATGATAGACCCGACACACACGCCAAAGACGTTGATGTTGCTGATTTGGCTTTTTATCGGCGCTCACTTCGCTGGTTGGAAGAGGCTGTCCAGCGGGCAAGTGCGTAGAGTTTCTTGTTGTAAGCCGCTTCCTATCTATAGGCGGTTTCCACTTTCCAAAGCACAGGCCGAACTGCTTTGATCCACAGCCACTTTAGACATGCTGTCAAGGACTTTCTCAGGCTCCAAAAATGTCTGGGTACCGCCATCCTCACCGATGCCAGCATTTAGACCCTTCTCCAGGGTCGTCTCTTGTGTCCCTCGATAAGTACCTGCATATTTAGGATACTGTTTCGGTGTTAGTGATGCTTATAGACGCTTGTGAATATCCCTAGGGTCAGTAATGAACTTTAAGCGATCCTGCGATGTGGCATTCCGGCGGCAATTAATCACAATCTCACACCCTGCTTTCAACGTCTGATCGTAGTCCGGTTGATCATGCGGCGTCCAGGCTGAGGGTTGTATAGACTGACCTGCATCATTCATGCGGGAACTCTCTTTCCGTGGCGATCTAATGGGCTGAAATGGCAGCTCTTCCAAATTACGTCAGGTTACAGCGAAGCCTGATTTGGCTCGTTAACCGCAAACGGGAACACCCCATCCCAGGATCTGCGAGAAAATACAGGCCGCTAACAGCCGCTACCGTGTTTACCAGATGAGCCAACCACAACTACTAATATGTCATAAACTGCCGCTGAAGTCACCAGCGCGAGGATGACTGACCATGGGTTTCCGTTTCCAAAAGCGCATCCGCATCTTCAAGGGTCTTACCCTGAACCTGAACCTGAGCAAGAGCGGCACTTCGTGGACCGTTGGTGGCCCTGGTGCATCGGTCAACCTCAAGGACGGCAAAGCCAACGGCACCGTCGGTATTCCAGGCACCGGCCTGTCGTACCGCGAGCGGCTGGACAATAACGGCCGCGGCAGTTCTGGCGATGGCGGCGGCTTGGGCTGGGTCGTCTGGCTGGTGATCGCCATCGTGCTGCTGGGGGTGTTTTTTGGTCGCTGAGGCAGCACCGAAGAACCGGCTGGTGCATATTGGCACACTGGTCCAAATGCTGGTGGCTTTGGTCGTGCTGGTGTTCTCCGCAGCACCCAATCCAGCCCGCGCATGGGGCACCCAGGGCCATCAGGTGGTGGCGAATCTGGCGCAGGCGCAACTCACTGCCAAGGCAAAGAGAGAGGTGGATCGCCTGCTGTCACTCGAGCCGGGTGAAACCCTGGCCAGCGTCTCAACTTGGGCTGACGAGCACCGCAGCCCTGCGACGGCCGCTTGGCATTACGTCAATTTCCCGAAAAACAGCTGCACCTACTCCGCAGAGCGTGATTGCCCGGACGGGCAGTGCGTCGTGGCGGCCATTGACCGCCAGCGTGACATCCTGGCCTCCTCTGCCACTGACGAGGTTCGGCTACGGGCCCTCAAATACCTGGTTCATCTGGTTGCCGACGTCCACCAGCCGTTGCATGCCGGATATGGCGAGGATCGAGGCGGCAACAGCTACCAGCTGCAAGCCTTCATGCGCGGCACTAACCTGCACGCCTTTTGGGACTCGGGCTTGATCCGGGCGCTGGATCAGGACACGGAGGTCATGACGGCACGGTTGGCGTCCAGCATCGTCAGCACAGCGCGGCGCCAGGAGCTAGAGCGTGCCGGGGGAGCTTTCAATGCGGTTCAGGCTGCCGAAGAGTCTTGCCGTATCGTGGGGCAGCCGGGCTTTTACCCTGGAAGGCTGGTAGATCAGGCCTACATCCAACGCTTTACGCCCATCATGGAGCAGCGTTTGCAAATGGCGGGAGCACGGCTGGCGGGGTTGATCAATCTGGCGCTTCAGTCACAGTAGCCCCGACATGGACCTGCACGGCGATCAGCAGGTCACGGCAGTCAGATTAGCAGAATTGCCAGACAGTGTCTGGCGAATCGCAGCTTCAGGCCATGATTTGTGGAGGGCTCGGAATTGCCACAGGTCAACGAGAGCAACCTGGGTTTGGATTGAAAGCAAGAGCTCCGATGGGCGAAGCCCATGTAGGCCAAAGGCCGTAACGGCTGTTCCCCCTGACTTACCTTTGACAGACATGGTTTTGCCCCCTCGTGTAGAGGGGGCGGCGCAGCGCGCCGGGGGTCAGTTGCTTTTTGGTATTCTCATATGCGATAAAGCCCTTCGTCGCACATTCTCCCTAAATGGACCCAAGTAAAGACCACCCGCTGATTGTCAGACCTGCTGGCGCGGTTTCGCTGCGGACAAATCCAGATGGTGTCATGGCCCGGATGACGCGCGGGGTCTTGGCGGGCGTTGGAGTCAGCACGACATTGGTAGCTCAGAGGCGTTTTCGGCTCGGCGAGTACGATTTTCGCGAGCCTGATTTCAGGCAAATAGAGTTTTGGGCTAACCAGTTGGGGTTGAGCCCCGAAGTCGTGCTCGAGCGGCTTATAACTACCGATTTTACAGATTGCCAGGAAGATGAAGCTGAAGATTCCTACTTAGAAGAATTCGCCTTTGTTGTGAAAGACGGGGCAATAGTAAGCCTCATTATCGACTTCCTAATGATCCCCTTAACACTGTTTGAGTGGCAACCAGGCTTGCAGATTGAAAGGCTTTGCTTTTCAAAAGGACATCCCAGTGGGCGGCTGCAGCTCTCGCTTAATCTGCCGTCGTTAAAAGAGTTGGTATGCGGCAAAATACAACTGTCTAAACTGAACCTGTCTCATGTAACGGGGTTAACAGCCCTCTACTGCAACGGCAATCAGCTAACTGAGCTGGACTTGTCGCCAGTGTCAGAGTTAACGCACCTCGACTGCAGCTTCAATCAAATCGTTGAACTTGACCTATTGCGTGTGCCGGGGTTAACAGCCCTCTACTGCAACGGCAATCAGCTAACTGAGCTGGACTTGTCGCCAGTGTCAGAGTTAACGCACCTCGACTGCAGCTTCAATCAAATCGCTGAACTTGACCTATTGCGTGTGGCGGGGTTAACAGCCCTCTACTGCAACGACAACCAACTTACCAAACTATCCTTGCCCGACCTGCTTCAGTTGGACGATCTCCGTTGCCATGGAAATCAACTCACCGAACTGTCTCTGCTTAATGCGCCTAGGTTGGTGTTACTCTACTGCGACAGCAATCAACTAACTAAGCTAGAACTATCCCGTGTTCCGTGGTTGAGGCATCTCTGGTGCGGAAATAACCAACTCCAAGAGTTGATCCTGCCTCACTTGCCTGAGTTGTGGGAGTTATCGTGTAAAAATAATCAACTCACTGATTTGGACCTGACTAGTGCGCCCGGATTATGGTGGTTAAAGTGTGAAGACAATCAAATCACTGAGCTAGACCTTTCTCAAGTACCAGATTTGACCGAGCTCTCTTGTGGTCTCAATGAGCTCAGGGAATTGGACTTATCCAAAGTGCCGCGGCTGAAGAAGCTTAACTGCGAACACAATCAACTTAGTGAACTGGATCTTTCCCATGTGCTGGCTTTGAATGAGCTCTCATGCTCCAACAATCGACTTTCGGAACTTGACCTTTCAAATGTGCCTAGTATTAAGACGCTCTTTTGTAGCCACAATGAACTCCTCGAATTAGACCTTTCCACTGTGCCTGGGTTGACGTTTCTCGCTTGCCGGAATAACCAACTCACCGTACTGGACCTGTCCCACGTGCCGAGCTTAACTGAGCTCTATTGCAGCTTTAACGGTCTGACCACACTTAACCTGTCTCTTGTGCCGCTTTTGACAGAACTCCAGTGCGGTGACAATCAACTCACTAAGTTGGACCTGTCAAATATGCCGGGGTTAACCGAACTCTGGTGCTTTGAGAACCAACTCACCGAGTTGGACCTCTCCAATGTGTCTGACATAGAGACAGAGAACATCCATGCCGACCCGGGTGTCAAAATCATCCGTCGAAGAACCAGAATCTGATAAGTGACCTTGAAACACAGACGGTCAATCTTGATTGATACCGAACTGAGAGGCTAAGTACACCGATCTTCTTGGTCAAAACCGGCGCGCAACCTATGGCATGGAGACAAGTGGCTTCGGGCAGCCTGGTTTCACCTAGGGCGGTTGGTCGATCAGGTATACACCCAGCGCTTCACGCCCATCGTGGTGCAGCGTCTACAGCTGGCAGGAGTTCGCCTGGCGGGGTTGATCAATCTGCCGCTTCAGTGACTCTGAACCGGCATTTTTGTGACCTCATAACTCAATTGGTCACAGGTATTTCAGTTGCGAGATCGTGTTGCCTATCAAAATGATACGTGTGGTACTCTCTTTCTGATTGGCATTCTTTTCGATGCGTCAATGTTAGGTCGGCATGGGAGTGAAAGTTTGAGTAATCCATTGGATGTCTCGCAGACGCAGCGCGAACGACTCGCGTTCCTTGAACTGCGCGCGTTCTTCACGGGTGAACTTCGGCGCGGCGACATTGAAGCCCGCTTCGGGGTCAAGCCAGCGGCCGCTTCACGCGATCTGAGCTCATACCGAGACATCGCGCCCGACAATTTGGATTACGACGCCCCTGCTCGCTGCTATCGGCCGTCGGCTTCCTTCAAGCCAGTCTTCGATTTCTCGACCGAGCGCGTGCTCGCGTGGCTGCTGCAAGGCTTCGGTGACGGACTCGATTTGAAGCTGCGCCAGGTCGCTCCATGCGAAGGACCTGGGCAGTTGGTGAAGCCAGACCTCGAAGTTCTCGCCACCATCACGCGAGCCCTCGTAGCCAAGAAGGCTGTCCGGGTCAATTACCTATCTCTGTCGTCGGGCTCTAAGCGGCGCGAGCTGGTGCCAGTGGCGCTGGCAGATAACGGCCTGCGTTGGCACATCCGCGCCTTTGACCGCGAACGGGGTCGATTCGGGGACTTCGTGCTCACACGCATCGCCAAAGCTCAGGAGATCGAAGGCGAAGTGGCTGAGTCAGAGAGGATCGGCGCCGACGCGCAATGGGCCAGGATCGTGGATTTTGAGATCGTCCCGCATCCGGGGATTCAATGGCCCAAAGCGGTCGAAGCCGATTACGGCATGTCGGACGGGGTCTTGAAGATCAAGTCGAGGGCGGCACTCGCAGGCTACGTCCTACGCCGCTGGAACATCGACAGCTCTCCGGATCACCTGCTTGACGCCGCCACGCATCACCTTTGGCTGAAAAACACGCAGACGCTCTATGGCGTCGAGAGCGCAGCATTGGCTCCCGGATACGCCTCGGACGGCGCGGGCCAAGCCTAAGAAGAACAGGGAAGAACGAATGAAACTCGAACAGATCGCCAAGGGCGCTCAAATATCCGGCATTGAGCCCGGCAAGGTGGTGCGGGTGGTCAGTGCCGACCCATTGGGCGACAACGCCGTCACCGTCGTCTACAAGGCCGACGATGGACGTTTGGGCGAGCGGGTGCTGTTTCGCTCGAATGAATCCGAGCTGCACATCGCGTCCGCTGGGCGTCCTTGGAGCTTTGATGCGGACGGGGCCGACTTCAAGCTCGCCGCCGAGGCTTACCGGATCAACCTCGCGCACCTGTTCGATCCCATGATGGCGGTCCACACGTCCAACGTGGAGCCGCTCCCGCACCAGATCACCGCCGTCTATGAGTCGATGCTGCCTAGGCAGCCGCTCCGATATGTGCTGGCAGACGATCCGGGCGCTGGTAAGACCATCATGGCGGGCCTGTTGATTCGCGAGCTGCTGATGCGGGCGGACGCTGCCCGCATCCTGATCGTGTCGCCTGGAAGCCTTGTGGAGCAGTGGCAAGACGAATTGTTTGAGAAGTTCGGGCTCTCATTCACGCTGTTTGGCCGAGACCTGATGGACCAGAGTCGCAGCGGCAATCCGTTCGACGACCACGATTTGCTGGTGGCTCGGCTTGACCAACTTTCGCGCAGTGAAGAGCTCCTAGAGAAGATCAGGAATTCCCGTTGGGACCTGATCGTGGTGGATGAAGCCCACAAGCTCTCCGCCACTTGGTTCGGCACAAAGATCAACGAGACCAAGCGCTTCAAGCTGGGCCAGCTTTTGGGTTCGGTCACTCGCCACTTCCTGCTGATGACCGCCACACCGCATAACGGCAAGGAAGAGGACTTTCAGCTCTTCATGTCGCTGCTGGACTCGGATCGCTTCTATGGCAAGTTCCGCGACGGCGCCCACAAGGTCGATGTCACCGACCTCATGCGTCGGATGGTCAAGGAAGACCTGTTGAAGTTCGATGGCACGAGGCTCTTCCCTGAGCGGGTGGCCTACACCGCCAACTACAAGCTGTCGGAAGCCGAGGCTCAGCTCTACAACGACGTGACAACTTACGTCAAAGAGGAGATGAACCGGGCGGATCAACTCGACGGCAAGCGCAAGGGCACCGTGGGCTTCGCCTTGACGGCGCTGCAACGCCGTTTGGCATCGAGCCCCGAGGCGATCTATCAATCGTTGAAGCGTCGCCGCGAGAAGCTCAAGCGCCGCATCGAAGAGGAGAAGATCAAGCAGCGCGGGGGCGGCAAGTCTTTGGCCGAGACCTACGCGGACAAGGCGTCCGAAGACATTTGGGACTCTGCCGACGACATGGCTCCCGAGGACTACGAAGAGTTCGAAGAAGAAGTCGTTGACCAAGCGACTGCAGCCCAAACCATCGCCGAGCTCGAAGCCGAAGTCTTCACGCTGGGGCACCTCGAAGAGCAGGCCAAGACCTTGGTCCACTCGGGGCAGGATCGCAAGTGGGAAGAGCTGCGCGAGCTCTTGCAGAACACGCCCGAGATGCGTGGCCCCGATGGCTTGCAGCGCAAGCTCATCATCTTCACAGAGCACCGCGACACGCTGAACTATTTGGCCGACCGGATTCGGGGCCTCTTGGGCAAGCATGAAGCCGTCGTGATGATCCATGGCGGGGTTCACCGCGAAGATCGGCGCAAGGTTCAGGAGCTGTTCCGCAACGACAAGGACACGAGAGTCCTTCTCGCGACCGACGCGGCGGGCGAAGGCGTGAACTTGCAGAACGCCCACCTGATGGTGAACTACGACTTGCCTTGGAACCCGAACCGCTTGGAGCAGCGCTTTGGCCGCATCCACCGCATCGGGCAAACGCAGGTTTGCCATCTCTGGAACATGGTAGCCGCCGAGACCCGCGAGGGCGACGTGTTCCAAAAGCTTTTCGACAAGATCGAGATCGAGCGCAAGGCCTTGGGTGGCCGCGTTTTCGACATCTTGGGTGAGGTCTTTGATGGCGTGAGCCTGCGCGACTTGCTGATCGAGGCGATCCGCTACGGGGAAGACCCAGCCCGCAAGGCGCACTTGCGAGAAGTGGTGGCCGGTGCCTTAGAGACCGAAAAGCTGCGCGAGATCATCAAGCGCAACGCCCTGGCCGAGGAGGTCATGAGCGAGGAGCGGCTTTTCGCCCTGAAAGAGGAGATGGAGAAGGCCGAGGCCCGCAAGCTCCAGCCCTATTTCATCCGCTCATTCTTTGCGCAAGCCTTCGAGCGTCTCGGAGGGGACCTGCGCCCGCGTGGCTCGGGCCGATACGAGATCACGTTCGTGCCCGCGACCATTCGCGAGCGCGACCGGCAGATTTCAGGCCGCGACCGGCGCAACATGAATCCGGTCGTGACCAAATACGAGCGGGTCTGCTTCGAGAAGAACAAGGTCCGCGTCGACGACAAGCCCAATGAAGCGGTTGCGAGCCTGCTGCATCCAGCCCATCCGCTCATGCAGTCGGTGGTGGACCTGATGATCGAGCAGCACCGGGGCAAGCTCAAACAAGGCGCAGTGCTGGTGGACCCCAACGACGAGGGCATCGACCCGAAGCTCTTGTTCCTCATCGACCATTCGGTCAAAGAGGGCGGCGAGTCGGGCCTGGTGGTGTCGCGCCGCTTGCAGTTTGTGACCATCGACCGCCACGGCCAA
>CAJAXU010000581.1 GCA_903948045.1 uncultured beta proteobacterium
ATGCCGCCGAAAGTAGCCCAGAGCCAGAGAGGAGCAATGGTTTGCATGAATCGCCTTTGCAGGTGGAAATGATGAGTGGGTAGAGTATGTAACTCACGTTTGAACTGAATATAGCTTTGAAAAACTTCTAAAAAAATGGAATGTTTAAATGGATTTGCAAGGGGCCAAGGCGTTTGGCGAGGCGATTGATGTCAGCACAAGGGCGGATGTATACCGTTTTCGGACAGCCTCAATCGCTCGCGAGCTATAGTGGTCGATCAATGCAAGCAACGGACGCTATGCAGGCAAGCAAGGTGCGAGCCCCGGCCTACGGTATTGCACCGACACAAACCACCATGCCCGCCACCACCGCAATCATTCTTGGCGCCTCAGGCTCCGTGGGGCAGGCGCTGCTGGCAGAGCTGCTGCGATGCCCGCAATTCACCCGCGTGATCGTCATCGCGCGTCGGCCCCTGGGCACTCAAGCCGGCGCCGGGGCAAAACTGGTGGAGTGCGTGGTGCCCGACATGCAGCCGCGGGCGCTGCAGCAGGCCGTGGTGGACGCGCTCACAAGTGTTGACACTGATGCTGTGGGCTTCAGCGTGCTGGGGGTGGGCGCTGGCACTGCCAAACTGTCGCTGGCTGAGCACCGCGCCATCGATGTGGACCTGAACGCCGCCTTTGCCAAGGGGCTGAAGGACTCCGGCAGAGTCCGTCACCTGGCTTTCATGTCGGCCGTGGGTGCCAACGCCCAGACCAAGACCACCGGCTCGGGCGCCGCCGGCATGCCGCGCTACGCCCGCGTCAAAGGCGAGGCGGAACAGGCCGTTTTGAGCCAAGGCCCGGCGGTGGTGAGCATTTTTCGGCCCTCGGTGATCGTCGGCTCGGCCCATACCCCCGGCGCACTTGCCGCCGTTTTGTCGCTGCTGGCGCCACTGATGCCGGCGAAATACCGCCCGATTGGGACCACAGAGATCGCCCAAGCCATGGTCGCCGCCGCGCGATCGGCCCCGGACCGGCATGGGGTCTACAGCTACACCGAGATGAAAGCGCTGATCTCGCAGGCGGCTTGATCGGGCGACCCAGGCCCCCCAAAGCCGCCCCTGCGCCTCTCACCCCAAATGTTTGCCGGCCTCCCGCCGCGTCAAGCCGGACAAAACGTGGGCATGGTCTGCCAAAAAAGTGCGCACCGCCTCGGGCTGGGTACGGGCGCGGTCGCGTAGCGCCCAGCCGATGGCCTTGCGGATGAAGAAATCGGTTTCTGGCGCCAAGGCCAGCGCATACCGAAACAAGCGCGCCTGGTCGGTCTGCACTTTCCAGCCCAGTTGATGCAGCATGGCCACGCGGCGCACCCACAGGCTCGGGTGGCCCAGCCAGTCGTCCATGGGGCGCTGAGCGTCGGCTTGCCCGGTGCGCGCGCGCAGCAGGATGTCACCCACCACACCGGCCAGCCCGTCCACCGTGTCCCACCACGCGTGGCGCTGCACCAACTGCAGCAGGCTGGGCAGGCTCTCCATGCCAAGCTGGCCGTGGTGCTTGGCCAAGAGGTCCACCGCCACATACTGAAATTCGCGCTCCGGCAGGTCCCACAGGGCTTCGGCCACGGACAGCAGGTCGGCGGCCGTCCAGGTGTTCAGCCGGGGCAGGCCGCGCAAAGCCTGCCGGCGCGGCGTGGCGCGGATGCCCAAAAACGCAAACTGGTCCAGCATGTAGGCCCGCATCGGCACGGCTTGTGCCAAATCGGCCAGCGGGCGCAGCGCGGCGTTGATCTGCGACAGCAGCGCGGCCCGGGCCGCCGGGGCGGCAGCCGCTGCGGTCTGGGTGTCTTTGTGCTTGGGTTTGGGCGAGCTCATACAGGGGTAAAAAGTGGCTCTAAGCCTTTCTGGCATTGGATAGTTTGCTACTATTTTCGCAGCATTCGACCAATGTATCGATGCCGCAGGTTTTGGCTGAAAGTTTGCGCTTGATGGTAGCAGCAAGCGCCAAACCACCTTAGAATTAAACTAGTCAGCTGACTAGTCATAAAAGGAATCAACATGCAAACCTGGGCTATTCAAGATGCCAAAGCGCGGTTCAGCGAGTTTTTGGAGGCCTGCATGGCCGATGGCCCGCAACTGGTGACCAAGCGCGGTAGCGAGGCCGCGGTGTTGGTGCCGATCGAGCAATGGCGTCGCATGCAGGCTGCCGCCCGGCCATCGCTCAAAGCGCTGTTGCTGGCCGATGCGGCGCGCGGCGAATTGCCGGTGCCAGCACGGGGCAGCGCCCAGCGG
>CAJAXU010000582.1 GCA_903948045.1 uncultured beta proteobacterium
AAAGCGTAGCGCCCGCGGCGGCAGCTCCAATGTCGGCACCTGCGTGCCCGAGTTGCCAACATCGATGGTGAGCTTGATGCTAGTTGCTTTCGAGTGGTCCAAGCCCAGGATCAAGCCGGCTCGCGCTGCACCCGCCATTTCGGCCTCGATCTCGCTAGCGGGCTCGAATACTTGTTGCGTCATCGTGGTTCTCCTTTGATTGCCATGCTAGGTGTGAGCTCGATGGTCCACATCGTTCGAATTATATGCAACAAATGATTTATTCGAAACGCCCTGGCCGACTGTAGAGCGACGGCTGATCAGGGTCAGTTTTGTGTGACTACTGGGTACGGATTTGTGTGAATAGACGACCATCTCGTTCAGGCCAGGAATGCCCTCAATGCAGGCGCTTCATACGTTGAAGTCCAAAGGCGTCAGCATCCGTCCCGCTGACTTGCCATTCCTAAGCCCGTATGCCACCAGCAAGCGCAAGCGCTTTGGTGACTACCCAACCAACCTGACGCCTGAGGCGATGCCAACTCGTACGAACTTGCCGCTATAGCATTCGGCCGATGTGGCAGGTTTTTAGACGGATCTTGCTGACGGGCCAACGACGGTGGGAAGGTCCGTTCAAAGTTCAAATCAATTCAGCCTGGACCTTCATTAGCGAGAAGGCTTTATCCCCAAGACCGCGTGAGCAACTCGTCAAGGGCATCGGTGATGCTTTGTCCATGTTCAGCGAGGGAACTTACGTACTCACCCAACTGGTCCACCGCAACGGATACCGTATCCAAGGTATGCAATACAACATGAATGCCCTCGACGGTAAAAATCGGGTTCATCCGTCCACCGGTTGCCGTCATACCCTGGGGCAAGACCGTGCGGCGCACCAGGGGCACCACGACCCGTCGGCGGTAGCTGTCAAACTGGGCTGACTGGACGACGACGACAAAGGGAATTGATTCACGCAATGCTCCCTTATTTCGATGCACATCAAACTGGGCCATTGGTGATGCAGTGCTTACAGGGTGGAGTGTTCGTCAGCAAACGAGCCGACACTGGCATTCACTGCATTCCATTGCATGGCGCAGGCCTGGGCCGATTTTTGTCGCTCAAGGTCCAGGCGTTGTTTGTGTTGTACGTACTCGGCCAGCAGGTTCTCGACCGTGGCGGACAAGTTCTCGCTGTAGGCACGGGCTTGCTCTACCAGGCCTTCGCTGAGGGTCAGGTTGACGGGACGCTTGCGCGAAGTGGCAATTGAGACGGATGGATAGTTGGTCACAGCAATTCTCCTCTTGAGAATGGTTATGCGCATATTGTGCGTATAACCTGTATTTCTGTCAAGCCCTCTTTTAGAACATTTGATAACACGGTACGATTATAAGGATTCTCACGCCGCATTTAGAACGAATTAAAGTTATCCACAGAAAATTTGACCCTACTTTGCAAGGAAAGTTGACCCTAGTGCAGGTCGTTCGCCCAAGCCAATCCATTGGACTTGCCCAAAAAGCAAAGGCGCTTCTGGCTGTGGGCGCATCAGGGTTGCGCTCAAACCGAGCCGTTGCCCTTCGTTTACAGCCTTTGTCGCACGTAATTGCAAAAGTGTGACGTAAGACTGAAGCGCTACAGTTCAGACACGAAAGACCGCTTCACCATCAATCTCAGCGCCGAGGATGGCGATACCATCGCGCCCACATCATCAATGCACACCGGTTCGCCCGGGAAGAGAGTTACCCTTTTTGATGTTAGGCTAGGTGAAAAGCGCCCGCGCTCGATTCATTGACGAGGTAGGCGCTCTGAAAAACCCCAAAGTGCTTTAAACTCCCTTCATGACCACGACTAGCACCGCCAATCGACGCGCACGGACACGCAGTGGTGCGGTCCTTTTCGCCGCAGCGGTCGTGCGACCGAGTGCCCCTGCCGACTTGCAGGGGTTCCGTCGCGAAGTTACTGCCACACAAGAATCTGCCATAGCTTTCCTACAGCGCGCTGGTCTGGTGACCCCGAGCGGTCGTCCAAAGCAACTGATTCGTGGCTAACCCCTGGTCCCTGTACCAGAGGCAGCCAGCGTTCGTACTTGGTTTCCATGGCTCTGACAAAGCTATCGTTGATCGAGTTGTCAGCCAAAAAGACCGTCATCTCAAAAAATCCGAGGGTTTGTTTGAGTGGTTGGGCCATGGAGTCTACTTCTGGGAAAACGATCCTCAGCCGTAGATGCAAGTAAAGATGGCCCTACTTTGCAAGCAAAGTTGACCCCAGTTCCGGGTCGCAGACCCAACTCCGAGAGCGCATCCGCCACACATGCTTTTCAGGCGGATTGCTATCGTTTATAGCGCCAGTCGCTGAAAATTTCAAAACGGGAACTCCGCAGAAGGCTGTCTGGGGCACCGGCGAATGCATCGGTCGTTCCACCGCCTGCGACCCAGGTCAAACCTTTTATGGCTGGCGAAAGTCACTTGTTTTAAGGGGTCGCAAAGCGGAATGTGCGTCGAATGTGCATATTTAGTGCAGAATAAGGTCAAATATAGCTAAGAGAGAAAATTATGCAAATCGCAACCCTTCAGGTTTCCCAGGCCTTGAGCCATGGTTTCGATGGTTTTATCGATTTCCTACGTGACCAAGAAGCGGGGGCATCCACGCTGTCACCTAAGCGATTCGGCGACATTCTTAGCATCGACGTCCAGACGCTTGCCACTCAGGCCCATGTCCATCGGAACACCATCAGCCGGGCTCCGGCGTCGGAGAGCGTACAGAAATTTTTGCGTGAAGCGTTGCGTGTGATGCGCGCAGCCCATGACCTGTCCGGCGACGTTGGCCGTGCCATCTTTTGGTATCGCAATGAGCCCTTGCCCCCATTTGGCTACAAGACAGCAGAGCAATTGGTATCAGAAGGGCGCACCGAGGATGTGCTGCGCTATATTGGGTCGCTCGAAGCGGGTGCCGCAGGATGAAGTTGACCACGCTGGCAGATGTCACGGTGTACAGGATGCATGTGCCCCGATGGGCCGTAGCGCCAACCAGTGGGGCGGGGGCGGCCAAGTATGGAGGGAGAGCCAACCGTCCTGGTATGGAGGCGCTCTATCTAGCAATGAAGACGGAAACAGCCATTCAAGAATTCCAGCAAGTTTCAACTCTTTTGCCTCCCGGCACATTGACAAGCTATCAACTTACAGTAGCGCCTGTGGTCGATTTCACTGGCGGCTACAGTGAGTCAGCGTGGGAATCCATTTGGGAGGATTTCTACTGCGATTGGCGTGAATTGTGGTTCAACCAGCGTATCGAACCGCCAAGTTGGGTCATTGGAGACGCGGTGATCGCTTCTGGAGCTAAAGGCATTCTGTTTCAGTCGCGACTAGCAAAAGGCGGAACCAACCTCGTGTTGTTCACCCAGATGCTGGCTGCGTCAGACAAGTTGGAGGTTTTTGATCCGGGTAGAGCACTGCCGCAGACCCAAGCTTCCTGGACGTGAAAAGAGTCGTTGGATAGGCAATGATGGCTGGCGGACATGCAGTGTGCCTTTCAAAAAAGCTCGACAGTACACGGTATGCGAGGACGTCACTGGCATCCGCGTGCTGGGAAAGCTTGCCGGCTAACCTTACATTTTTGGAGGGTTGGGCACTCTTAGACAGTTCGCTGACGTTTTGCCATGCAAGCGCTGATTTTTGCGATATTAGGGGTGAACTTTACTTGTAATCTGCAGTTAGGGTCAAGTTTCGAAGGCGGTCTGCGCAGCTAAAACCGCTTGAAACCGAGTTTTGAAGCGTAGTTGGCCCTAAAACTGGGGTCAACTTTACTGTTGTGATCGCCCCTAATCCAGAGGCCCCAAAATCGCTGGAAACGCAGCGCTCGACCACAGCCTGGCGAGCAGGCGAATTGGCGGTGAATCGCAATCCCTGAACGCGGATCAAGCCATACTCCCCAGCCAGACCCGCTGAGATGCTCAATTCATGTAAAATGCGTATTTATGCATATTCGCTGGAGATTGGGCAATGCAAACCATAAGTGCTACAGAACTCACCAGAAATACCCGCGAGATACTGGACCGCGTAGCCACACAGGGTGAGACCGTCACCATAGAGCGCAATCACACCATGATCGCTCAAATCATGCCCCCGCAGAAGACCATGACAGCCTCTCAAGCTCTGGCAGGCTTGGTATTTCCAATCATGACACCGCAGCAAGCGAACTCCTGGCTTTAGGAAAGCAAAGATGGTTTTGGCAATACGGTGCCTGATCCATGGGCATGATTTTCGAGT
>CAJAXU010000583.1 GCA_903948045.1 uncultured beta proteobacterium
GCTGCAAGTAGGCGGCGATCTCACGCGTCAATGCACCGCTTGGACGGGCCTTCTCAGCCAGCTCTGTCGCAGCCGGAATTTGACCCTGAGCCGCCAGCGAAATAGCGGCTCCGACCATCCAGCGTGGCTCATCGGGGCGCAATCGCAATGCCGCCCGATAGGCAGCGACGGACTCCTCGTGACGGCCCAGACGCTGCGCCGCGTTACCGCGCATGGCCCAGATATCCGCCACGTTGGCCAGCGCGGGCTGGAGCCGGGTGAGCATCTCCAAGGCCTGCGTCGGCCGACCTTCAGCCACCTCCATACGAGCAAGCTCCCGCGCCACGGCCGCCAACGGCGCAACCGCCCCAGTGCCCGAACTAGCGCTGCCAATTGGCGTGCGCTCCAACAGGGCCAAGGCCTCACTCAACAGGTCTATGGCAGGCAGCCTGGACCCTGCATTCCAGAGCCGCTGGGCGTGTGCCAAGGCCTCCATCGCCGACGCTGGCCGGACAGCGGCGCTGGCTGCCGGGCTCGCCGCCGGCGCGGCAGACGAACTAGGCGTACCGCTTGACCCAGGCAGCGGCGGCGTCACGCCAAGGCCTGGACTTTCCTTGAGCACCGAATCCATCTTCAGTGACATGTCAGTAGGCAGGGCCAGGGATGTTGGCGCCGTGCGGTCAGGCTTTTCACGGCGACCAACGGCAGGCTCGGCTACGGCTTGGCCCGAGGTCTTGCTGCTCTTTGCGCCTTCAAGCTGCAGCTTGGCCGCCACAGCTTCTGCCTTGCCCCGCACCGGCGGCGCAGCGGTATCAACAACCGCCGCTTGTGGCGCAAGCAGAACCGGCTGCTGTGTCGAGGGCGGCAGGGCCGGCAACGGTTGCAGCCCCGCTGTGCCGGGCCAAACCGTGCGCAAATCGCTCTTCTTCAGCCACCACCCGCCCGAACCCAGCAGCAGCAAGAGCACCAGGCCCGCAAAAATTGTTCGCCAAGGAGGGCTTGCCTTGGCAACTGCATCAGAATCGGGGCCGATGGCATCGACCAACAGTGTGCCGCGAGCCAGGCGACTCTCCCCCTCCTGCCCGGCTTTCTTCGCTGTACCGGCGGACTGGCGTCGATCCAGATCACGCAACATCTTGTCAATCACACTCACTGCAATCCTCCGGAGCGCTCGTCGCGCAAAACTGGATCTACCTGGTTTTGGGGCATCCAAGGCAGTGCTTTGAGCGAGCTTCGCCAACGCGCTGGCCAGCCCATCCACCAGTTTGCGGCAGACTGCACGCCAGGGGTATCCATCGCCGCGAGGCGGACATGCCTCACGTTCACACGGTGATCGTCCTCACCGTAGGCCAGCATCATGCACTTGTGGGCCAGTACATTGACCAGTCGCGGTACACCGCCACTGAACTTGGCCAGCAACAGTGCGGCATCTGACTCAAACACACGGGTGTCCGTGGTGTCATTGAGTGCCGCTTTTACCAGCCGGTGCTCCAGATATCCCGGAACGCGCTGCGCTCGCATTGGGCCCAGGTACTCGCTGAAGGTAATCCGCTGCAGCAGTTGCCGAATGTCCGGACGGGAAAGTTTTTCGTCAAGCTCTGGCTGACCCAGCAGAACCAGCTGCAGGAGTTTGCGTTTTTCAGTCTCCAAGTTGGACAGCAAGCGCAGACTTTCCACCGTGCGCATAGGAATGGCTTGTGCCTCGTCTATGCAAACCACCACACGGCGGTCCGCCGAGGCATGCGCAAGCAGGCAATCTCGCAGGGCGTTGAGCAGCTGGTGTCGGCTGGCATTGGCTGGCACC
The DNA here is from genome assembly GCA_903948045.1 of uncultured beta proteobacterium. Classification (GTDB taxonomy): domain Bacteria; phylum Pseudomonadota; class Gammaproteobacteria; order Burkholderiales; family Burkholderiaceae_C; genus Rhodoferax. Next base: position 1,784 of record CAJAXU010000583.1, read on the forward strand.
GGCACGTCGAGGTCATGGGCAGA
>CAJAXU010000584.1 GCA_903948045.1 uncultured beta proteobacterium
AATGGGAGGCGAAGGCCTTCCTGGAAGACATCAGTGGCATGGATGGCAACGCTGCCGGGTGTGATACCACCCACGTCGGAGTGGTGCGCCATCGTGCACGCGTAGCCCTCAATGTCGCCATCCCAAAATAAAGGCTTGATGACGTAGATGTCTGGCAAATGCTGACCGCCACCGCCGTAGGGGTCGTTCATGATGAAGACATCACCCGGCGCCATTTTTCCACCATACTGCAGGGCCAGGTGCTGCATCGCATCTGGAAAAGCGCCCAGTTGCACGGCCAGCGTCAAGCCTTGCGCGATCACTTTGCCGGAGCGGTCGCACAGGGCCGTCGAATAGTCCATCGAATCGCGCACAATGGGTGAATAGGCACTGCGCATGAGCACCAGAGCCATCTCGTCAGCGACCGACGACAAGGCGTTCTTGAGCACTTCAAGGGTAATGGGGTCAATGCGCTGTGTCATGGCGTACCTGCGTCAATCACAATATTGCCTTGGGCATCCAGCATCGCGTACGCACCAGGCGGGACGATGCAGGTCGAGTCAAATTCTTCAACGATGAAGGGGCCTGCCATCCCGCCAGCGAGCGCCCCGCGTGAGACCACCGGCGTCTCAATCAGTCCGCCATTGAAGTAGACCTTGCGGTTCACAAGAGCGGGGCCAGACGTCTGGGCCTCTTGAAGCTGCTGAGCGAGGCCTTCTTTACCGGGTGGCTGGGTCGAGGCCAGCACCCGGATGTTGATCAGATCAACAGGGTCACCGGGAGAACTGTGGCCATAGGTCCGTGCGTGTTCAGCGTGGAAGGCAGCCTCCAATGCGGCCATGTCGACGGATTCAACCGGAATCGTCAACTCGAACGCCTGCCCGGTGTAGCGAAGGTCTGCCAGCCGCCTCAGCATGATGCGATCGTCAGGCACACCCTCCTGTCGCATAGACCCGAGAACCTCCGTCGCCAATTGACCATAGATCCCCTCCAATGTGCCCGCATCGAGTGCAGTTGTTTTTCGAAATATCGATCGCTGCTGCGTGTATTCGACATTGGAGAAAAGCAAGCCGGCCGCACTGAAGACGCCGGGCGCCGGTGGGATGAGCACCCGCTTCATGCCCAACTCCCGCGCAATGGCCACCGCAACCACAGGTCCGTTGCCGCCAAAGGCCACCAAGCTGAAATCCCGCGGGTCACGCCCTCGGTAGGTTGACACAGCCTTGACTGCCCGGGTCATGGTGGCGATGGCGATCGTGTACACGCCCTGGGCAGCCTGTTGGATATTCAGCGAGAGCGGCCGGGCCACCTGGCGTTCAATGGCATCACGAGAGCGTTGTGCATCAATGCGCAACTTTCCACCGACCAAGTACTCTGGGTTCAGGTAACCCAGGACAACGGCTGCGTCGGTGAAAGTCGCCTGGTCACCACCTAAACCGTAACAGGCCGGGCCCGGCATGGCTCCGGCGCTCTTAGGACCGACCTTAATGGCGCCCGCTGAATCAACCGTCACAATGCTGCCGCCACCGGCACCGATCTCCGATATATCAATGAACGGGAGCTTGATCGCGTAACCCCCACCCTTGACCAACTTGGAGCTCACGTTGATACCGGCGCCGACCTCGTATTCGGTGGTGCGCGCGGGCTCACCGTTTTCCACCATGGCTGCCTTGGCCGTTGTGCCGCCCATGTCAAATGAAATCACGTTATCCAGCCCGGCGGAACGGGCCATACTGGCGCAAGCGATCACGCCGGCGGCAGGCCCGGATTCCACCAGAAATGCTGGTTTGGCCGCGGCGGCGGCGGCCGACATCGTGCCGCCATTCGACTGCATGATGTGCAGGGGCCCCATGACGCCTGTTTGTTTGAGGCGCGTCGACAGCGATTGCACGTAATCGCGCACGACCGGGCCGATATAGGCGTTGACCACTGCGGTGCTGGTTCGCTCGTACTCACGGATCTCGGGCAGGATGTCAGATGACAAGCTGACATAAACCTTGCCGCCAAGCTCACTGGCAAGAATTTCGCCGATCCGTTTTTCGTGGGCCGGGTTGACGTAGGAGTGAAGCAGGCAGACCGCAACGGACTCGATACCTTCCTGTTGCAGGCGACGGGCAATCTCCCACACCTGCCCTTCGTTAAGCGCCAGTTTGGCCTTGCCATCGGCGCCCAGACGCTCACTCACCTCAAAACGATGGCGCCGCGGAACCAGCGGCGCTGGCTTGTCGTACTGCAGGTCGTACATGACCGGTATGCGAAGACGCCGCATTTCTAGCACGTCTCTGAAACCTTCGGTTGTGATCAATGCGGTTGTCGCACCCTTATGCTCCAGAATGGTGTTTGTCGCCACGGTCGTCGCGTGCACCACGGCTTCGATCTGGCCTGGGTCAATGCCAAGACTCTCGCGGATTTCGTCGACTGCAGACAAGATTGCGCGGCTGTAGTCGTCCGGCGTGGACGACACCTTCAGGGTGCGCACCGTCCCGTTACCCCGGAGCACGATGTCAGTGAAAGTTCCGCCGATATCGCAGGCGAGGATGTACTTGTTCATGCCGGAATATTGGCAGGAGATCATTCATAATGATATTGAAACTTTCTTGAAAACATCATCATTTTTTTTTATCATGCGCTTCACCTTGGCCCAGTTAGAAGCATTGCACTGGGTAACACGCCTTGGCAGCGTCCGGGCAGCGGCAAATCACCTGCACCTAACGCAACCAGCCGTGTCGGTACGCCTCAAGGAGCTAGAGGCAGGGGTCGGCGGGCCGCTGATCCAGCGGGACAGTTACCGGGCCACGCCGACGCCACTGGGCCGCGAAATTGCCAGTCACGCCGAGCGAATACTGACCGCTTGCGATGGATTGGATGGTCACCTGGACCGGGACGAGCCGCTGCGCGGCCCGGTGCGTATCGGGGTGGCAGACACTTTCGCTGTCACCTGCCTGCCCGAGCTGATGCGCTTGATTGACACCCGTTTTCCAGACGCCCGACCTGAGATACGCGCAGATTTCAGCGCACGCCTGAATGAATCGCTTCAGGCCGGTGACCTGGACATCGCCGTCCTGACGGCTCCAGAGCCCAATTCGTTGATCATCGTGGAGCCATTGGTTGAACTTGCCCTGATGTGGGTCGCATCACCCAAACTCAAACTCAGCAAAGGGCCCTTGCGCCCCGCCGATCTGGTCGCCCTGCCGATCATCACCAACCCCAACCCCTCGGGCCTTCACACCAGCATTGCTGGATGGTTCTCGGCAGCGGGCCTGCAACCGGAGCGCATCAACACCTGCAACAGTATGGTCATCATGACCACGCTGGCCCGCGAGGGCGCTGGCATCAGCTTGCTACCTGTGTCGATTTTGCGTGAGGAACTCGACGAGAAGAAACTGATGATCCTCAAGGTGGTGCCCAAAGTCAGCGGGCATACACTGACCGTGGCCTACCGTCGAACCCATCGCGCGCCCGGTATGCGGGCATTGGCGCAAATGATTCACGAGATCACCGGTCGCAGCGACCTGGCACAGTACCGACCATTGGGTACCCATTGAAAAGCCTAGGCCCCGAGGCTGTGGGGACATCGATCGAGTCGGGGTCGGCCCATGCAACAATCTTGATCCCTGACACCCCTCCCAAACAGACCCCCATGAACAAACGCGCCCTGTTGCTCTCGACCCTGGCCCTGTTCTGCCTGACCAGTGGCGCCCTGGCGCAAACCTGGCCAGCCAAGCCAATCCGGTTGGTCGTGCCCTACCCGCCCGGTGGCCTGATCGACAACATGGCACGCCTGCTGGCGCCGCGCTTGTCGCAGGAGCTGGGGCAACCCGTGGTCATCGACAACAAGCCGGGGGCCGGCGGCAATGTCGGCGCTGCAGAAGCCGCCCGTGCCGCGGCAGACGGCTACACCCTGCTGATGGCCTCACCGCCTTTGACCATCAGCCCCGCGCTCTATAGCGCCCTGCCCTACAAGCCGGAACAGATCGCGCCGATTGCGCTGCTGGGCCGCGTGCCCAATGTGCTGATCGTGAAGGCGGGCGGCACCGGCAGCGTCACGCAACTCATCGACAAGGCGCGGGCGCAGCCCGGTCGCCTGAATTACGCCTCCAACGGCAACGGCACCTCGCTGCACCTCAGCGCCGAGCTGTTCAAGAGCAGCACCGGCACTTTCATCACGCACATTCCCTACCGCGGCGCCGCCGCTGGCATCACTGCGGTACTGGCTGGCGAGGTCGACATGATGTTCGACAACCTGCCCTCGGCCATCGGCCAGATCCAGGCGGGCACGGTGCGTGCGCTGGCGGTCACCACCACCCAGCGCAGCAAGGCGCTGCCCGAGGTGCCAACGCTGGCTGAAGCCGGGGTGCCCGAGTTTGATGTCAGCGCCTGGTTCGGCTTTGCCGCGCCGGCCGGTCTGCCGCCCGCCGTGCTCACTCGCCTGGAGCAGGCGCTGGAGAAGGTGAGCAAGGTGCCCGAGATCGCCACCGCCATGCAGCGCCAGGGGGCCGAGCCGGCCTACCTGGACAGCAAGGCGATGGCCACTTTCATGACGGGTGACGCCACCAAGTGGAAGCGCGTGGCGGCCTACGCCAAGATCAGCCTGGATTGAAGCTTCAAAGAGTCGCCGGTGAACCAATCCGCCTCAAAATATTTTGGATATTGCAGGCTGGCATAACTGGTATCCAGAAAATAACCCGGTAACTGTTACCGGTTAATGGACAGCACCTCTGCTGAATACAGCTGGCTAACGGAAGATAACTCTTCGTTTGCCCGCTCAATACCATTACCGGAGACCACACATGACCAATTTCACGCTCAACGGCAAGGCGGTCATCGCCAAAGCGCCGCCCGACACACCCTTGCTTTGGGTCATCCGCGAAGAGATGGGGATGACAGGCACCAAGTTTGCCTGTGGCGTGGCGCAATGTGGTGCCTGCACGGTTCATATCAACGGATCACCCACCCGGTCGTGTGTACTGCCTGTGGCCGCCGCAGCTGGGGCCCAGATCACGACCATAGAAGGCCTGGTGCAAACCCGAGAAGGTCGGGCGCTGCAGGACGCCTGGATTGCCGAATCCGCACCCCAGTGTGGTTACTGCCAATCGGGCCAGATGATGGCAGCCGCAGCAGTCATCAAGGACGCGCGGACGCCCCTCTCACGCGATCAGGCTCTGGAGCGGATGGCAGGCAATGTTTGCCGTTGCGGCACCTACAACCAGATCGCGGCCGCGGTTGTGCGCGCCCAGAAAACCCTGGCATGACATGGGAGAACATCACATGAAATCGATTCAACTTTCGCGTCGTTCGTTTATGGTCGGTTCTGGCGCCAGCGTCATCGGTATTGGCTTTGGCGCCATGGAATTTGCCAGTGCCCAGGCCGGGCCTTTCTCGCCGGTTGCCTGGGTCGTCATCGCGCCAGACAACACGACCACCATCTACTCTGCCGCCTCCGAAATGGGGCAGGGCACCATGACATCGCTGCCAGCGGTGGTGGCGGACCATATGGAGCTCGACTGGAGCCTCGTGCGTGTACAACACGCGCCGCCTGATGGCAAGCGCTTTGGCAACCCCCGTTTTGGTGGCGGGCTGACCACCGGTGCATCGCGCACAGTGGCCGGCTACTACGAGCCGCTCAGCCTGGCGGGCTTGCAGGGCAAGCTGGTCATGCTCGGTGCAGCGGCGGCACAGTGGAATGTTCCCGTGGCCGAACTTCGGGCTGAAAACAGCAGGGTCATCCATGCGGCAAGCAACCGTACCATCAGCTATGGCGATCTGGCCAGGACCGCCGTTGCACCCGCAGAGTTGCCCAAGGTCGACAAGTCCATGCTCAAGCCGATGGCGCAGTTCAAGCTGATCGGCAAGGACGTGACGCGGGTCGACCTCGCCAGCAAAACCAACGGAACAGCGATTTACGGCATTGATGTTCGCATGCCAGGTCTGCATTACGCCAGCCTGCTCAGCGCACCAGTTCAGGGCGAAAAGGCCGAAAAAGTGGACGACGCAGCGGCAAAGGCCGTGCCGGGTGTGAAGGCGGTGGTGACCATAGCGACCGGCGTGGCCGTAGTTGCCGACTCCTTCTACACCGCACGCAAGGCAAGAGACTTGCTGAAGGTCCAATGGAGCACTTCATCCCGTGCGCGCAAGTACGACTCCGACGCCGCCATCAAGGATTACGTGGCTCGTGCGGAAAATCTGGCAGACGCTGGCGTGACCTTCCATGCGCAGGGTGACGCCGCCCGTGAGATTGCCGGTGCCGCACGCACCTTCAAGGCAACGTACACCACCGAGCACGTCAACCAGTTCACCATGGAGCCGATGAACACCACGGCCCGGGTCGACGGCGACCGGATCGAACTCTGGACACCCTCACAAACGGTGGGCTTTGTGGTGGGGGGCGTGGCCGCGGCGGCTGGCTTCAAGCCAGAGAACATCAAGGTCAACATCCAATTGCTCGGGGGCGGCTACGGCCGTCGGGTAGAAGCTGAATATGCGGTGGATGCCGCGCTAATTGCCAAGGCCGTGCCCGGCGTGCCGATTCAGATGATCTGGACGCGTGAAGACGATTTCACACGTGCCAAACCGCGTCCCGCCACTGCCCAGCATCTGATTGCCGCCGTGAACGCTCAAGGCAAAGTGGTCGGCCTGCAGCACCGTGTCGTCGCAGAGCAGATCTACGCCCGATTGCTGCCAGCTGCCTTCAAGGCCAGCGGTAACAAGGACTCCCCGGTGATGGAGTTTGCCGATGGCATCTATGACATTGCCGGCCATCAGGTACAGCAGCTGATTGAAGACCGTGGCATCGCCTGCAGTTTCTGGCGGGGCGTCGGGGCGGGTTATGTGAAGTTTGGCTCAGAGACGCTGCTCGATGAGGTTGCGGTGGCGACCAACCAGGACCCGTTGCAATTGCGCCTTGATTTGTGCAGCAAGTCGCCGCGCGCGCAGGCAGTGTTGCGTGAGGTCGCCAGTCTGTCCAACTGGCAGGGCACCCCTGCAGCTGGTCATGCGCTGGGTCTGGCCTTCTCGGACGCTTGGGGTACGTTTTGCGCGATGGTGGTGGAGGTTTCGCTCAACCAGGGGCGGCCTGTGGTGCACAACATCTGGGCTGCGGTGGATTGCGGCCATGCCTTGAGTCCGAAGAACATTCAGACCCAGATTGAGGGCAGCGCTGTGTATGGGCTGTCGGCGGCACTGGGCGAGAAGCTAACTTATAAGGACGGTGAGCCCCAGCAAAAAAATCTGGGCGCCTACAACCTGTTGCGCGCCAACCAGGTACCGGCAGTGATGGTCAAAGTCATGCCCACGGACAATCCTCCCTCGGGCATCGGTGAGGTTGGACTGCCACCCATAGCGCCAGCGGTGGCCAACGCCATCGCACGCTTGAATGGCGGCAAACGTCTGCGCAACCTGCCCTTCCCCGAACGGGTAGTCTAGGCGATTAACGCCTGGGCCGCGCTCTGAGTGAAGCGCCTTACTGAGCCTGGAAGCCGCTGGCCTTGATCACCCCGCGCCCAGGTCTGGGCGTAGGCGCGTTCGCGGCTGGCCAGCTGCTCGGGCGGCATGTGGCCCACGGCCAGGCCCATGGCGGTCAGCTGGTTGCGCACATCGGGCTGGGTCAGCACCTTGGCCAAGGCCTCGGAGAAGCGGTCGATCACAGCTTTGGGCGTGCCTGCCGGGGCGAAGTAACCGTAATAGGGAATGTCTTCAAAGCCGGCCAGCCCTAGCTCGGCAAAGGTCGGTACCTCGGGCATCACCGCCTGCCGCGCGCCGCCCATCACGGCCACCACGCGGATCTTGCCAGCCTTGTGGTTCTCTATGAAGTCAGGTATGGACGCCACACCGGCGGCAATCTGGTTGCCCAGCATGTCGGCCATCATCGGTGCGCTGCCGCGATAAGGCGCTGCCTGCAAATCAAGTGAGTACTTCTGGCCCACCACCTTCACCAGAAACTCAGGCACCGAGGCGGGTGCCGGCACACCGACCGTGCCCTTGCCGACGCCCTGGCTGCGCACCCAGGCCACGTAATCATTCACCGACTTGGCCGGGCTACCACCCGACACCGCCAGCGCGTTGACGAAGGTGGCGAAGCCGGCCACAGCCACAAAGTCCTTGGCTGGGTCGAAGCCGGGGTTCTTCATGACCAGCGGCAGGATGGAGACCGAGTGGTCATGCGTCAAAAACAGCGTGTTGCCATCGGGCGCGGCGGCCTTGAGGGCCTGGGCGGCCAGTTGTCCGCCAGCGCCAGCCTTGTTCTCCACGATCACTGGCACGCCCAGCTGGTCCTTGAGCTTGTCGGCCAGCACGCGGGCAATGGCGTCGGTGCCGCCGCCGGGCGGGAAGCCGACCAGCACCTTGATGGCGGTGCCCTGCGCTGACGCGGCGCCGGCCAAGGCGATGCCAGAGGCCAGCAACAGCGAGCGGGACAGACCGCGCAAACGGAACAACATGGATGGGCGCATGAAAGACCTCCTGTGAAAGTGCCGTGAATGATAAGCGACCGGTCTGATGGGCGGCCCAGCCAGGCGCCTTGTTACAGTGCAGGCCATGCAACACAAACTCACACCCGGCACCACGCTGCTGTTGATGGTGCCGCCACTGCTTTGGGCCGGTAATGCCGTGGTCGGGCGGGTGGTCCATGAGCTGATCTCCCCGATGACGCTCAATTTTTTGCGCTGGGCCCTGGCCTTTTTCATTCTGCTGCCCCTGGCGCACCGGCTGTTGCGTCGCGACAGCCTGCTGTGGCCGAACTGGCGGCGCTTTGCCCTGCTGGGCTTGCTGGGCGTGGGCTGCTACAACGCCTTGCAGTACCTGGCCCTGCAGACCTCCACCCCGCTCAACACCACGCTGGTGGCGTCCAGCGCACCGATCTGGATGCTGGGCGTGGGCTGGCTGTTTTTTGGGCAGGGCGTGGCGCGGCGCCAACTGCTGGGCGCCCTGCTGTCGATTTTGGGCGTGCTGGTGGTGCTGTCGCGCGGCGAACTGGCCCAGCTGGCGCAGGTGCGGCTGGTGCCGGGCGACATCTATGTGTTGGTGGCCACGGTGGCCTGGGCTTTTTACAGCTGGCTGCTGTCCCAACCCAAGGAGCCGACCGAGATCCGCAGCGACTGGGCGGCCTTCATCTTGGCGCAGGTGGTGTTCGGGCTGGGCTGGTCAGGCCTGTTTGCAGCGGGTGAGTGGGCGCTGACTGATGCCCACATCCAATGGGGCTGGCCACTGGCGTTGGCCCTGGTGTACGTGGCGATTGGGCCGGCGGTGCTGGCCTACCGCTGCTTTGGTCTGGGCATCCAGCGGGTGGGGCCGGCCATGGCCGGTTTTTTCTCCAACCTCACGCCGCTGTTTGCCGCGCTGCTGTCAGCGGCCTTCCTGGGCGAGGTGCCGCAGCTCTACCACGGGCTGGCGTTTGCGCTGATCGTGGGCGGCATTCTGGTGTCAGCCCGGCGCTAGAGCGTCAATAGGTGCCGCCGAAGGCGCCGCCATCGGCCAGCACATTCTGGCCGTTGATATAGCCCGCATGCTGGCTGCACAGAAAGGCGCAGATGGCGCCAAACTCATCGGGATGGCCGAAACGCTGGGTCGGGATCGTCTTGCGCCGCGCGTCCATCACCGCGTCCAATGACTGCCCCGATTTGGTGGCCGCCCCCTGAAAATTGTTGCGCAGGCGGTCGGTCTCGAACGCACCTGGCAGCAGGTTGTTGATGGTGACACCGCGTCCAGCCAAGGCACTGCGCGACACACCGGCCACAAAGCCGGTCAGTCCGCTGCGGGCCCCATTGGACAAGCCCAGGGTGTCGATGGGTGACTTTACGGCGCTGCTGGTGATGTTGATGATGCGCCCAAAGCCGCGCTCGGCCATGCCGTCCACCGTGGCCTTGATCAGCTCGATAGGGGTGAGCATATTGGCGTCAATGGCACGCAGCCAGGCGTCACGGTCCCAGTTGCGAAAGTCGCCCGGCGGCGGGCCGCCGGCGTTGGTCACCACAATGTCAAAGTCGCGCCGCGTGGCAAACACCGCTGCCCGCCCCTCTGTGGTGGTAATGTCTGCAGGCACAAATAGCACCTCAGGCCCCGTGGAATGGACATTGTTTGCTATCAATTGATGAGCAGCCTGTTGCAGCACCTCGGCGCCGCGCGCCACCATGACCACATTGACGCCCTCACGCACCAGCGCCTGCGCGCAGCCAAAACCCAGCCCCTTGCTGGCGCCGCCGACCAGCGCCCATTTGCCTGTTATGCCCAAATCCATGTCAAAGCCCTGCCTGTGGTTAGAAACAAAGCTGGGATGATAGGGCTGATCCACGCAACACGCGGCGTAGTGCCTGTAATTTGGACCCAAACCTGACCAAGCGGCTCAGTGTTTGCCGCGCAGCCTGACGCTGCGCCTGTCAAGTCTGGTGCTGGTCCCGGCGCAGACGGTCCTACTTGGTGTTCAACTGATCTCTTGTCTTTAGCTGAATTTGCTCTTGCTCCTTGAGCTGATCGCGGGTTTTCGTTAGCAACTGCTCTTGTGTCTTCAACTGATCAAGGGTCTGCTGGTGCAGCCGCTCCTGAGCTTGCAGCTGGTCACGCGTCTGCGTCTGCAGCGGATCCTGCGTCTTGAGCTGGTCACGGACTTGGGTCATCAGCTGGTCCTGCGTCTTGAGTTGGTCACGGGTACGGGCAAGCAGCTGGTCCTGGGTCTTGAGCTGATCTTTGGTCCGTGTCAGCAGGCGGTCCTGGGTCTTAATCTGGGCCTGGACTTGCGCCTGGCTTTGTGCCATTTCCTTGCTCTGAATCATCGCACCACCGGCGCCAGCGGCCACACCAGCCCCGCTTGAACCGCCCGCCCCCGATCCACCCGCGCTGCCAGCACCCGCCCCCGCAGCCAAAGCCGCGCCGCTGAGCGCAAGACCGGCGGTGATCGCCAATGCCGCAGTTAAAAATGATTTGCTCATGAGAATGTCCACCTTGCCAAATTGCGTAAGACAGCGCCCAATGCGCTGCTACCAAGGCAGTCTATGGCTTGGTCGAATGGGCACGTTGATGTGGATCATCAACCGCCCAACCCGACAACATCACGGCACCGGTGCCGGTCTGACCGCCCGCGAGAAGATGTAGATGCCGGCAATCACCAGCACCGTGCCGGCCGCCACCCAGACGGTGAAAGGCTCGCCCAGCACCAGCACCCCCATCAGGATGGTGGCCATCGGCCCCACCATGCCGGCCTGCGCCGCCATGCCAGCACCGATTCGCTCGATCGCCATCATCACCAGCAACACCGGCATGGCGGTGCACAGGGTGGCGTTGAGCAGCGACAACCACAGCACCTCAGGCACCACCAGCGCCGCGCTCAGCGGCCGCAGCAGCAAAAACTGGGCGATGCACAGCAGGCAGGCCACCCCGGTCGCCAGCCCCACCAGCCGCAGCGAACCCAGACGCTGCACCAGTTCACCGCTGAAGATGAGGTAGACCGCGTACGACACCGCGCTGAGAAACACCAGCAGCGCGCCCAGAGCGGCATCGGCGCCCTGCAGCCGCACCTCGTGGCCAAACACCACCAGCACGCCCAGGTAACTCACCGCCATGCCCAGCAGCTGCAAGCCCAGGATGCGGCGCTGGTACAGCACCAGGCCCAGCAGCAGCACCAGGGTCGGGTTGAGGTAAAGGATCAGCCGCTCCAGCGAGGCGCTGATGTAGCTTAGGCCGGCAAAATCCAGAAAACTGGCCAGGTAGTAGCCGCTGAAGCCCAGGCCGATCACGCCCCACCAGTCGCGCCGGGTCAGCGGCGGTTTGCCGCGGCTGGCCCACCAGGCCATCAAGGCAAAAATCGGCAAGGCGAACAGCATGCGGTACATGATGAGGGTGACCGCATCCACACCGTGCCGGTAGGCCAGCTTGATGATGATGGC
>CAJAXU010000585.1 GCA_903948045.1 uncultured beta proteobacterium
AGATCGCCACCATGGTCGGCGCGGTGCTGCAGGCAGCGCACGAGCGGCGCGTGGTGCTGGTGGACGGCTTCATTGCCAGCGCGGCGGTGCTGGTGGCGCACGCGCTGCAGCCGCTGGTGCTGCAACGCTGTGTGTTTGCCCACCGTTCGGGCGAGCGCGGCCATGAGTTCATGCTGCAGTACCTGGGCGTGCAGGCCCTGCTGGACCTGGGGCTGCGCCTGGGTGAGGGCTCGGGCGCCGCCCTGGCCTGGCCGCTGCTGGCCTCGGCCTGCGCCATCCTGCGCGAGATGGCCAGTTTTGAGTCGGCCGGCGTGTCGGAAAAATCGGCGGCCGATGCCCAGGCTGCTGCTCTCGAGAACGCCACGCCATGACGAGCCTGAGCCGCTTCGCCCGGCACTATCTGCTGTCCTTGCAGTTTTTCACGCGCATCCCGGTCACCGGCCGGCTGGCCGACTGGGTGGGTTTTAGCCCGGACATGCTGCGCGCCAGCGCCGGGCACTTTCCCGGCGTGGGCTGGCTGGTGGGTGGGCTGCTCGCTGGTTTGAGTTGGCTGCTGCTGGTGTTTTTGCCGGACACGGTGATGACGCCGCTGGTGGTCGCCGCGTTGGGCACGGCGGCCGGCGTGCTGCTGACCGGCGCCTTCCATGAGGATGGTCTGGCTGATGTGGCCGATGGTCTGGGCGGCAGCCTGGACCGGGAACGCGCACTGATCATCATGAAAGACTCCCGCGTTGGGGCCTTTGGCGCCATTGCCGTGTGCCTAGCCCTGCTGGCCAAGGTGGCCCTGCTGGCGCTGCTCGGCAGCCTCAGCGCCGAGCTGATGTGCATGGCACTGTTTCTGGGTCATGTGGTGTCGCGCACCTGGCCGCTGCTGCAGATACGGCTGATGCCCCATGTGGGCGATGCGGCCGGCTCCAAATCCAAACCGTTGGCCGACCAGATCAGTGGTGCCGGCTTGCTGACGGCCTTTATATGGTGTTTTAGTGCTCTAGCCCTTGCCCTGTATGGTTCGGACGCTATGGAATTTGTAGTGATCGATGAGGCGGTAGTCAGCTTGGCTGCGCCGGTGACCGGGGCGCTGCTGGCCTCTGGCCTCGCCTGTTTCATGCTCGGACGATGGTTTTGGCGCCGGCTGCAAGGTTTTACCGGCGACTGCCTGGGCACCACCCAGCAGGTGTGTGAGATCGCCTTTTACCTTGGCCTGGCGCTGGCCCTGTGAGCGCATGAAACTCTGGCTGGTGCGCCATGCCCAGGTGCTGCTGCCGCCGGGCGTCTGCTACGGCGCCACCGACGTGGCTGCCGATGCCGCTGCCACGTTGAGCGCGGCCCAGGCGCTGGCCGCAGAGCTGCCCCTGGGCCTGCTGCTGCGCGTGTCACCGCTACAAAGATGTGAGCAGCTAGCCATAGTGCTGCAGGGGCTGAGGCCTGATTTGGCTTATAAAACTGACGCCGGGCTGGCCGAGATGGATTTTGGTTCCTGGGAAGGCCAAGCCTGGAGCGCCATTCCGCAAAGCGCGCTCGACGCCTGGGTGGCCGACTTTGCCGGCCACCGCTTTGGCGGGCGCGAAAGCGTGGCCGACGTGATGCACCGCGTGGCGCTGGCCTGGGACGTCACCTGGCAGGCCGGCCAGGATGCCGCCTGGATCACCCACGCCGGTGTGATCCGCGCCGCCAGCCTGTTGCACCAAGGGGTGCGGCAGGTGCAGCGGGCCGACCAGTGGCCCAAGGAAGCGCCGGTGTTTGGGGCGTGGCTGACGCTGGGGTCGTAGTGTCAGGGCGGGGCCGTGATCGCGTCCAAGGTGTTGCAAAAAATCGCCACGGCTGTTTCTCAGAAAAAATGAATACGGTAAAATTCCGTATTCTTCTGGAGCTGCCATGACCGAAGTTGCCCGTTTTGATCTCAAGCTCGATGCCGTCGACAAAGACCTTCTGGCCCGGGCTGCCAGCCTGATGGGCACAACCATGGCTGGCTTCGTGCGCAGCGCTGCCAAAGAAAAGGCCCACACGCTGTTGGAGCAGGCGTCTCGCGTCACGATGTCAAAGCGTGATTTTGAGGCCTTCAACGCAGGGATCCATGGCGCCTTCAGTCCCAATCCGGCCTTGCAGGCGGCGCTGGCTGCTGCTGCCAAGGTTAAGCGTGCTTGAAGAGCAGGTGCTGGACGCCAAGCGGCACGACCGCACGGCGTTCCGATGCGGCGTCCCGGCGCTCGACGATTACCTGCACAAGTACGCGGTGCAACAGAACGCTAAGGGCATCAGTACTGTTTTTGTGTTGGTCGACGATGCGGCGCCAAGGAGCATTTTGGGCTTTTACACACTCAGTGCAGCCCAGGTGGACGTGCAACAGCTCAGTGAAACGGAGCGCAAAAAACTGCCCCGCTACCCGGTACCGTGTTTTCGGATGGGCCGTCTGGCCCGCCATAGCGCACAGGCGGGCGCCGGCTTGGGCGAGGTTCTGATGGGCTGTGTGGTTGACCGCTGTCTGCACGCCCGCAGCCTGGTGGGCGCCTATGCGCTGCTGGTAGATGCCAAAGATGACAAGGCAAAGGCGTTTTATCAGCGCTTCGGCTTCATTGCCTGCTTGGATGCGCCCCTGACCCTTTACCTGCCTCTGGGCTGAGCTGCCTTGCTAGTGATCAGCGCAAGCCAGGTTGCCTCAGCGCGGCGCCGGCGTTTTGGCCTTGTAATCGCAGCAATCGCTCACGCCACACTGCCAACACTGCGGCGTGCGGGCTTGGCAGATGTAGCGGCCATGCAGGATCAGCCAGTGGTGGGCATCCACCAGGTAGGCTCTGGGCACGCGCTTGAGCAGCTTCAGTTCCACCGCCAGCGGCGTTTTACCCGGCGCCAGGCCGGTGCGGTTCCCCAGGCGAAACAGATGCGTGTCCACCGCCATGGTGGGCTCGCCAAAGGCCACGTTCAGCACCACATTGGCGGTCTTGCGGCCCACGCCGGGCAGGGCTTCCAGCGCCTCGCGGGTGCGCGGCACCTCGCCGCCATGGCGCTCCACCAGGATTTGACAGGTTTGCAGCAAATGGCGCGCCTTGCTGCGAAACAGGCCAATGGTCTTGATGTGCGCCTCCAGCCCGTCCTGGCCCAGCGCCAGCAGCTGCTGCGGCGTGTTGGCCACCGGGAACAGCCGGCGTGTGGCCTTGTTCACCCCGACATCGGTGGCCTGGGCTGACAGCAGCACCGCCGCCAGCAACTCAAACACCGAGGTGTACTCCAGCTCGGTCACCGGCAGCGGGTTGGCGGCCTTGAGCGTGGCAAAGAAGCGTTCAATGGCGGCTGGGGTCATAAAGGGGTGTGGTGGGGAGGGCTGGGGGCAGGGCGGTGAATCATAATCTGGCCATGCGCGCACTTTTGGTGCATCGTCTCCACGTCACCCCAACACACCTCAACTCATAGTTGACACCGCCATGCAATTTGCCCAGCGTCTGGACGCCATCGAAACCTCCGCCATCCGTGAACTGTTCAAACTGCTGGGCAAGCCCGGCATCATCAGCTTTGCAGGTGGATTTCCAGACCCGGCGCTGTTCGATGTAGACGGCATTCGCGAGGCCAGCCAGGCGGTGCTGGCCAACTCGCCCGGGCCGGTGCTGCAATACGGCGCCACCGAGGGCTACGGCCCACTCCGTGCGGGCATCAGCGCCTTTATGGCGGCTAAGGGTGGTGCCGGGAATGCGGCCAACGCCCAGGTGGCGCCCGAGGGCCTGATCGTCACCACCGGCAGCCAGCAGGCGCTGGACCTGATTGGCAAAACCCTGATTTCGCCCGGCGACACGGTGATTGTGGAAGCCCCCACCTTTTTGGCCACCATCCAGTGCTTTCGGCTGTATGGCGCCCACATCATTGGGGCGCCGATTGACGCCGACGGCGTGGACGTGGACCGACTCGAGCAACTGATAGAGCAGCACAAGCCCAAGTTGGTGTACCTGATCCCGACCTTTGGCAACCCCAGCGGCGCCACCCTGAGCCTGGCCCGGCGCCTGCGCATCTTGGAGATTGCAGCGCGCACCGGCACCGTGGTGGTGGAGGATGACCCCTATGGCGAACTGTACTTTGACCAGCCGCCGCCGCCCAGCTTGCTGGCGCTGTCGCCCCAGGTGCCGGGCAGCCGTGACTGGCTGGCGCACTGCGGCAGTTTCAGCAAGATTTTGTCGCCAGGCCTGCGCGTGGGCTGGCTGATTGCGCCGCCCGAGCTGCTGGCGCGCGCCACCATGTGCAAGCAGTTCAGCGACGCCCACACCAGCAATCTGTCGCAGGCCATTTGCGCCCACTACCTCACGCTCAACCGGCTCGATGCCACGCTGGATGCCGTACGCCCTGTGTACGCGGCTCGCGCCCGGGTGATGGCCGATTCTCTGCGGCGCGAGATGGGCGACGCCATCGAGTTCAACCAGCCGCAGGGCGGCCTGTTCTTTTGGGCCCGGCTGACCGGGGCTGGCGGCCGCAATGCAGATGCCGCAGCGTTTGCCCAGCAGGCGATCGAACGTTTGGTGGCCTTTGTGCCGGGTAACCCCTTCTTTGCCCATGACCCCGACACCGCCAGCCTGCGTCTGAGCTTTGCCACCGTGGGTGAGGCCAAGAGTGTGGAAGGCGTGGCGCGCCTGGGGCAGGCTCTGTTGGCATGACGGAACGCCTTGGCAATGCCAAGGGCCGCCACACGGCCCGTGGCGTGCAGCCTTTTGCGCTGATTGGTGGCATTGAGGCAGTGGTGCGTGGCACCAGCCTGTCGGTCTACCCCTTGGTGATGTACCGGGCCTGGGGTGATGCGGTCACGGTGTCCAAGATTTACTTTCTGGTCGGGCTGCTGTCGCTGCTGACGGTGCTGATCGTGCCCATGCTGACCCGCTTTATGCCGCGCCGTTGGGTCTACACCATCGGCGTGCTGCTCTACGTGCTGTCGGCTGTTCTGGGGATGGTGGGCGGCAAGGCGACCACGGCAGCGTTGTTGTGCAATGCCATGGCCGCCGCCACCGCCTTTGTCTGCTTCAACGCCTATGTGCTTGACAACGTGGCCAAGGCTGACTTCAGCAAGCTCGAATCGCTGCGCCTGTTTTATGGCGGGCTGGGCTGGACGATTGGCCCGGTACTGGGCGTCTGGCTGCTGCCTATCTGGCATGGCGCCCCGTTTGTGATTGTGGGCACTGCAGCGCTGGCCATGCTGACCACGTTTTGGCTGCTGCGCCTGGGCAATGGCCGGGTCATCGTGCCGTCGCGACGCCGTTCAGCGGCGCCACTGGCTTACCTGCAACGCTTTTTTGCCCAGCCACGGCTGGTGGCAGGCTGGTTTTTTGCGGTTGTGCGCTCCTGCGGCTGGTGGATCTACATCGTGTACACCGGCATTTTTGCGGTGCAGCAGGGCTTGAGCGATCAGGTCGGAGGCATTGCCACTTCGCTAGCCAATGCCGGCCTTTTTTTAGCGCCCTTGATGCTGCGATGGATGCAGCGGCGCTCGGTCCGTGAGGCGGTGCGCACGGGTTTCCTGTACTGTGGCGTTTGCTTCATCCTGGCGACGATGTTCTCACCACTGCCTTGGGCTACGGTGGCGCTGTTGATGCTGGGCGCCTACTTTTTGGTGCTGCTGGATATTTGCGGCGGCCTGCCGTTTCTGATGTCGGTCAAGCCCTCGCAGCGCACCGAGATGTCGGCTGTCTACTCCAGCTTTCGGGATGTGTCGGGTATTTTGTCGCCCGGCTTGGCCTGGCTGGTGCTGCAATTCAGCCCGGTGGCCGGCATCTTTGCCGCTGGTGGCTTGGCCATGTTGGCGGCCTGGCTGGTGGCCGGCCGGCTACACCCCGAACTGGGTGTGCCGGGACGCGAGCGCCTGCGCGGTCGGGAACTGATGGCGGTTGAGCGCCCCTGAGCACGACGGGACCCAGCGAAGGGCCCCAGCTGCTTTCAGCCCACCATCAGCCTGTCATCATCTCGCGCAGCGGCGGCGCCACCGTGGCGTGCCGGGCATCGGCCACGATCTCGTAGGAACGCAGTCGCGCCGCATGGTCAAACATCTGGCAGGTGATCATCAGTTCGTCAGCGCCGGTGCGCTCAATGAAGGCGTCGAGCTGCTGGCGCACGGTGGCGGGCCCGCCAATCGCGGAGCACGACAACACACT
>CAJAXU010000586.1 GCA_903948045.1 uncultured beta proteobacterium
AACACCACCTCGCTGGTTTCGCAGGTGGCCTGCTCAGCTGCGGTCACAAAGGCGTCCGCCACCCGGGTGGCATGGCCTTCACTGACAAATGGCAGCAGGAAATTGAGCGGTGGGTCGTATTCAAGCGGCCGGAACAGGCGCAAGGCCATGGCGTTGCTTTCCAGCACCAGACTGTTTTCGTCAACCACCATCAGTGCCAGCGGCACATTGGAGAACAGGGTCAAAAAGCGCTCGGATGCGCCTTCGGCCGCCGCCTGGCTGTAGCGCAAGGCCTGATTCTGAATTTCCAGTTCGGCCTGGTATTTGCGCAAATCCCGAACCATTTGCGGCGCCGAGAACGCCGGGCTGCCGGACTCGGGCTGGCGCTCGTTGCGCCGTAATCGTCGGCGCACCCCTAGGTTGGGGGCCGGGTTGGGTTTGGGGCGTGACAGGCTTCGCATCAGTTCGATCCGAAATTGCCCACGGCCCGGGTCAGGCAAGAGCGCAGGTTTTAACCGCGTGAAGGAGCGTTCTTCAATTTGCCGCGCACCGGCACCACCGTCGTCACGGTCGGGCGTACGGCATCCGGCGACACGGCCTTGGGTGGCGAGACGTCCTTCTTGGGTTTTTTCACCATCTTGTTGTTGTTTTGCTGTCCTTTTGCCATTTTCGTTCTCCTAGGGTGGGTGCCCTGCCGCGGGATTCAGCGGCAGGGCTTGGGGGGTGTTTAGGTCGGCTGTGCTGCTGCAAGACTGCCTTCAGCGGCGTACCACAGCGTCGCCGGGTTGGTAGTCGGCCGCTTTGAGCGGACTGTGTTTTGTGATGAATGCCCGCAAAACATCGGCGTCGACAAAGCCGGTATTGACATGGCTTTTGTGGTCACTGACCTTGGGGTAGCCATCGCCGCCGGTGGCTTGAAAATTGTTGATGACCATCCTGTAGGTTTTGCCTGCGTCAAGTGGGGCCTTGTTGATCCGGACATTGCTCGCCTTGCCACCAGAGATCTCAAGACTGACCCCGGCGAACTGCGCAAAAGCGCCTGAACCGACTGACATTTTGGCGGCCGCATTCAAGTAGTCCATCACTTCGCTGCCGCTGAGGTCCACGGTGCTCAGGGTGTTGCCGAAGGGCTGGACTTTGAGAACGTCTTTGTAGGTGATCTTGCCTGCGGCCAGGGAGTCGCGCACGCCGCCGGCATTAACAATGGCGAAATCAGCCTTGGTTTTTTCAATAGCGGCCAGACCAATCAGCACGGCCAGCGGCGCGGGTTTGGCACGCACCACCGCGCGATCGCCCTCCAACCGGCCATCGCTGGCGCCGATTTCAATGCCCAGCTTCTGCTGACCAAAGGCCTGGTAGGGCGTGAGTAATGCCAGCATGTCCGGGTCTTCGGCAATCTCTTCGGTGTAAGGCACCAGGGTGGTCTTGCCGTCGGCCCCTTTGACCGGTTTCTTCAGGTTGACCGGAATCAGGGCGTACTTGACCAACTTGAACTCGCCATTGCGGTACTCAAAGTCAGCCCTGCCCACGTATTTGCCCCATTCGTGGGCCTGCACAATCCAGGTGCCGTTCTGGCGGTCGGGTTTGCATTCGGTGCCTGGCACATAGGAGCGGTCCAGCACGTTCTCCGCCTTCATGCAGGCCGGGTTCTGGGTGTGGCCGCCCACCACCAGATCGATGCCCTTGACGGCGCGGGCCAGTTCCACGTCGCCAGGAGACTGGGTGCCGTGTTTGCCGTTTTCATAATGCCCCATGTGGGTGGCCGCGATGACCACGTCGACCTTGGCGCGTAATTCAGGCACCACCTTGGCCGCCTCGGCGGTCACGCTGCGAAATTCGATATTTTTGACGTTCTCGGGCAGCACCAATTTGTAGGTGTCTTCTGTGGTGAAGCCCATGACGCCAATGCGCAAACCGCCCACGGTGAAGACCTTGTAGGGGTCGAACATGCGCTTGCCATGCTCGTAAATATTGGCAGACAACATGGGGAACTGAGCCAGGTCGCGCTGCATCTTCAAAACGGCCAGCGGCTTGTCAAATTCATGGTTGCCGACGGCCATTGCCTGATAACCCAGCAGGTTCATGCCTTTGAAGTCAGGCACGGCGTCCTGCAAGTCGCTTTCGGGCACGCCGGTGTTGACATCACCACCGTCGAGCAGCAGGCTGTGGCCGCCATTGGCCGCGACCTCACGCCGGATGCGGTCAATCACTGTTTTGCGTGCTGCCATGCCGTATTCGCCGTCGCCATTTTTCCAAAAATGGCCATGGTGGTCGTTGGTGTGCATCACGGTGATGCGGTAGGTCTTGTCTTTTTCAGGGCCGCCTAGGGGCGCGTTGGCGCAAGCCGCCAGTGCCGAGGCGACCAACACATACAAAGTGGCGCGGGTCAGGTTCATGAACAGGTCCGATCAGATCAATGGGGCAGAGAACAGGCCGACGCCCAAGGCAAATAGGCCGGAGCTGATTATGGCTTCTCCCGGGCCTGCCTCACGTCAAGTTCCGTCACAGGGGCTGCCTGGTTGCGCCAAGCGCTGCGCAGGTAGGTCGACAGCGTCGCGAGCTGTTGGTCGTTCAGGTTCAAGACGAAGGGCGGCATGCCGAACGGGCGTGGGTGTTGGGCTGTGGCTGGCGTGTAGCCGCCCCACAGAATGGTCTGAATCAGGTTGTTGGGGTTGGGCATCGTGACGGTTCGGTTGCCTACCAAAGCCGGGTAGGCCCCCGCCACGCCTTGTCCTTGCGCGCCATGGCAGGACTTGCACCAGGCCTCGTAGAGGTCAGCGCCAGCCTGGCGCCCGGGTTCGCCGCGGTCGGTTGTCCCAGCGCCCGCTTCTGGCCTGGCGATCGGCCACTGGCTCGCCCTGAGGTAGGTTGCCATCGCCAGCCGGTCGTCATCTGTCAGGTATTGGGTGCTGTGCAGCACCACTTGCGCCATCGGGCCGGTGGCGATGCCACGCGCCGAGACGCCAGTCTGCAACCAACGACTGACTTCCTCCACGGACCAGTCGCCGACGCCGCCCTCCCGCTTGGCGCGCAAGGACGGTGCATACCAGCGCTGCATGGTCATCATGGCGCCTTGGAGCTCCAGGGATGGCCGGCTGGCGCCCAGGGCGTTGCGCGGGGTGTGACAGGTGCCGCAATGCCCCAGCCCATTGACCAGATAGGCACCTCGGCGCGCGGCATCCGTCAGGTCGGTACCTGGGGTCTCGGCGCCGGGCGTGAAATACAGGGCGCGCCAGACCGCCAACGCCGCCTGGGTGCGGTAGGGCCAGCGCAGCGTGTGCGGCTGATTGGCTTGCTTGACCGCAGGGATGGTTTTCAGAAAGGCGAACAGGGCGTCTGAATCGGCGCGGCTCAGGTGGGTGAAGCTGGGGTAGGGAAACGCCGGGTACAGCAGCCGCTGGTCTTTTGAGCGTCCCTCGTGCATGGCTTGCCAGAAGTCTTGGGATGACCAGGCGCCGATGCCGCTGTCACGGTCGGCGGTCAGGTTGCTGGTGAAGACCGTTCCAAATGGCGTTTCTATGCCCCGGCCTCCCGCGTAGTGGGCACCCCCTGTGGTCGTGTGGCAGCCCAGGCAATTACCTACACGGGCCAAGTAGGCGCCGCGGGCCGCCAGGTCTGTCGGCGCCGGGCTACTGCCGGCGGCGAAGGTTGAAGTCACTGGCGCCGGAGCGCTGCCGCAGCGGGTGGCGTCGGGTTGGATGGTGGCTTGGTTTGCTGGTCCTGGCGCCTGGGGGCGGCTGTCGGCGGGCACCTTTTGAGCGGCCAGCCAGTGCGAAACAGCGCTGACGTCGGCGCGGTCCAGCCGGGCCGAAATGGCGGCCATGCAGTCGGGTCCATGGGCGCGGCGTTGCCCTGTCTGCCAGCCGCCAAGCTGAGCGTTGAGGTAGTCGCGCGGCAGCCCGAGCAAGCCCGGCACATGGGGCAGGGTGCCGGTCAAGCGCTTGCCATGGCAGTCGGTGCAGGCGGGGATCTTTTTTTGCGGGTCCCCCTGCATCACCAGGGTCTGGCCCCGCGCGAGCTGGGCGGGCGTGGTGGCAACGGTGGGCACCGGTGGCGGGTAAGGCAGGTTCAAGCCAGCAAAGTACTGTGCCATCTCCATCAGGTAGCTGTCGGTGAGGGGTTCGAGCAGACCGGTCATCAGGCTGTAATGACGCCGACCTTCCCGAAAATTGAGCAATTGGTTGTAGAGGTAGGCAGCTGGCTTGCCGGCCAATCGAGGGTAATAGCCGTCCGGCCCGGCACGGCCCTCCTTGCCGTGGCAGTGGCTGCAGGCGCGGGTGCGCTCGGCCATGCTGTCCTCAAACGCCGGTTCCTGCCCAAGCCCCAAGAGGGGCCACAGGGCGATCAGCAAGACCACACAGTGAAGAAATGTGCCAGACATTGGTTTAAATTTGCAGCGACAATGCGCTCCCTGTTGTACCCACCGGCTCATCGAGCCCGCTTATTTTCCCATGTCCAGTTCATCCAGTCTTGAGGTTCGTTCCGCCACCCTTCGCGATGCCAAAGCCATCACGGAAGTCCATCTAGAGGCGACCCGCGCAGCCTACCGTGACCTGTTGACGGCGGAACAAATATTGCCGGTGCTGGCGCTGGCCGGCCAGGTCGACTGGCGGGAAGCCATTGAATTCAGCGAGCCACAGGTTCATTTGGCGAACGATCAGGGCCAAGTGGTCGGTTTTGTCGGGTTTGACCGCTCGCGTGACAAGGGGACACCACCCACAGCGGGGGAGATCTGGGCCTTGCAGGTGGCCGAGTCGCACTGGGGCCAGGGCGTTGGCCTGGCATTGTGGGACTGTGCCCGCGAGGGATTACTCGAGGAGGGTTGTATCAGCGTATCGGTCTGGGTGCCTCTGCGTAATGAACGTGCCCTGCGGTTTTTTGAGCTGGCCGGCTTTAAACGCGACATGGCGACCGCCAAGACGGTCGCGATGGGCACGGTCAAGGTGGAGGAGGTGCGCCTTAAGCGCAACCTGGCCTGATCAGGTGCGCCGCACCACCACGCTGCCGATGGAGTAGCCGGCGCCAAACGAGCAGATCACGCCCACTTCGCCGGGCGCAATGTCTTCATGGTGCCGGTGGAAGGCAATGACCGAGCCGGCCGAGGCGGTGTTGCCGAATTCATCCAGGATGACCGGGGCGTCGTCAGCGGTGGCGTCGCGACCCAGCAGCTTGCGTGCAATCAACTGGTTCATGCCCAGGTTCGCCTGGTGCAGCCAATAGCGGCGTACCCCGGTTGGGGTGATGTCGTGCTCTGCCAGGTGGCTGGCGATATGCTCTGCCGCCATCGGGCAGACCTCTTTGAAGACTTTTCGCCCCTCCTGGTAAAACAGCTGGTCGCGGTCGTCTGGGTTGCGGTCTTCGCTCCGCGACATGAAGCCAGCGTTATTGCGAATATTGTTGGAGAAAGTTGTCAGTAGCCGGGTGCCCAGCACTTCAAATGCGCCGGCCGGGGCATTGTCCAGCCGCTCGACCAGAATCGCGGTGCAGACGTCGCCAAAGATGAAATGGCAGTCGCGGTCCTTCCAGGCCAGGTGCGGGGAGGTGATCTCCGGGTTGACCACCAGGATGGCCCGGGCCGCGCCCGTGCGCACTGCATTGACGGCCATGTCGATCCCGAACGTGGCCGACGAGCAGGCCACGTTCATGTCGAAGCCAAAGCCCTTGATGCCCAGCGCGGTCTGTATTTCCACCGCCATGGCCGGGTAGGCCCGTTGCATATTGGCAGCCGCACAGATCAGGCCGTCGACGTCTGACGCTTGTTTGCCCGCTCGGATCAGGGCATCCTTCGCCGCCGCCACGCCGATTTCGGCCATCATTGAGATGTCATGGTCGGGGCGGGCACGAAACCTGGGGTACATGCGCTGGGGATCAAGAATCCCGGATTTTTCCATCACATACCGGCGCTTGATGCCAGAGGCCTTCTCGATGAACTCGACACTGGACGGCGGAGTAGGCTGGCGGGTCCCGGCAGCAATGTCCGCCGCGTGTTGGTGGTTGTCCCATTCGGCAAATTGGTTGAAAGCGGTGACCAATTCCTGATTGCTGATCGACTCCGGGGGGGTATACAGGCCAGTTCGGCTGATGGCGACACGGTGCATAAAGGTGGGTCCCGTTGGTAGGGTGATGTAGGCGGATCGACTCAAGCGACTCCGTGCCAAAGATTATCGGCGCTGAAACGGCGCCTGCACGGGTGTCTCAGGCCTCGCCGCCAAACGCCAGTGCCAGCCGGTCGATGTATTGCTCGACCAGTTTTTCGAACTCGGATTCCACCACGGGGATCACGACCCCCTTTATCAGGCTTGGCAGCGGCAGGGTCATGTCGCTCACGATCCGAAGGGTGATCAAGGTCGATGCCTTCTTGGGGGCTATGACCCAGTTCCCCGATACCCGCGCGTTGCCTTCCCCGTCAACAGGCGTCCATGCCACCCGCCCCAGTGACCGGTCGGCCACGTACCTGGATGCGTAAACGGTTTGCAAGCTGACCGGCCCGATGCCGATGTCTTCCATCTCCCACCGGTAGGCGCCCGAGCCCAGGTCCACCAGCTGATGCACCCTCGGAAAGTGGCTGGCTGAGGCCGGCACGTCGGACAGCAGGTCGAAGACGGTTTGGGCACTGGCTTTGACTGCAAACTCGTAGCCAAGGTTGATGCTCACATGGATGGTCACGGAGGGCTCCCGGGTGGATGATGCGCGGGTTTTGAGCCCCCGGTCCAGCAAAGTATAGGACGGTTGCGGCCGGGCCGGCGGGCGTTCGGTCGGGCTCTGGCATGATAGGCCGCTTGTTCCCGGTCTTGCCTAAACCTCATGAAAATCGATCCCGCCATCATTAAATTGCACGCCGAGACGATTGGCGCGGTCTTCGTTAAGCCTGGCTCCGCCAAGCCGGCCGCTGCCGCGCCGGCCAAACTGGAACCTAGCCTGATTCAGAAAATTCAGCAAAAAGTGCCGATATTCAAAGGCATGCCCTTGAACTGTCTGATGAATACCTTGAAATTGGCCGATTACGTGCCAGTCAAGGCCGGGCAGGTGGTGTTCAGCGAGGGCGACTTGGGCGACTCGTTTTTTGTCCTGGTGGCGGGCGAGGTGGTGGTGGAGAAACTGCTGCAAAACAAGGTCTGCGAACTGGCGCGGCTGGGTATGGCGGACTGCTTTGGCGAGATGTCGATCGTAGGCCACGAGCTCAGAACCGCCACAGTGCGTGCCGTGGTCGACTCTACCTGCATGCGCCTGTACCGCGAGAGTGTGGACCAATACCCTGACAGTGCGGCTCACATCTACCGAAACATTGCCTGCATTTTGGCTTCGCGGCTCAAAGACTCCAACATCATGCTGGCGAAACTGGCCACCGACAAGGTTTGAGCCGCAGCCAATGCGCTAAGCCCCGAAACGGCGGCGCTTGGTCGCCGGTCTGCTCCGTTCAGTCAAAGAAGGCGTCGAAACCCGATTCGGGCTCAAAGCGCTGGTTGCGGTAGAGCAGTCGCGTCGGACCCGACAGTGCGCGCACAGGCGCCGAATGGTGTGGGTCACCTGGGTAACACATGATTCGCATGCCGGCCTGATCGCGGGGCTCGGGCGCGATGATCGGTGGTGACTGGGCTGCTGCGGCGTCCAGCACGCTCCGGACGTCCGGGCGCCGCACCAGTTGCACCAGGCTCATGATTTGCGGCGGCGCCAGCTCAATCTCGTTGGCCCAATAGCGGCTCAGTGCGGCTCTGGGCGTGAGCCAGACGCTGGCCGTGGCCTCGTGTTCGTCATGCTTTGCCGTCTGTTGCGCTGGCAGCGCGGCCACAAAAAAACGCGTGTCGAAGCGCTTTCTCATCACACTGGGCACCTGGGGCGTGATCCAGCGCGACCAGGGCAGCAGTGCGCTGGTCGCCAAACGCAAACCAACGCTTGCCAGCACGCTGGCGAAGTCATGGTCAGCGCTCAGCATGGCTCGGGCAGACAAGGTCTGAGCGGCAGAAGCGCCATGGGCTAGCAGAATGCCCGACTCTTCAAAGGTCTCCCGTGCGGCGGCCACGAAGATCGCCGCGGCATCGGTGGGTGACAGATCGGGTTCATTCAGGCGCCCGTGCAGGGCATCTGGCGTCTGGTCCAGCGCCTGAATCGTGCTCAGCACCGCATCGCCGGGGTCGACCTTGCCGCCAGGGAACACATGGGCACCGCCCAGCACGTCGGACTTGTCATGCCGCTTGATCAGCAGCACCTCCAGGCCCTGGCTGCCGTCGCGCAGCAGCACCACCGTGGCCGCTGCGCGCGGTGGCGTGGTCACGGTCTGCGAGTTCAGTTCCATTCAGGCTTTCAGATGTGCTGCCCGTGCCGTCCGGTACAGTGTGGAATCATTCGGCCTGAGGCTAGCAGAGTCCGGGCCATAGTCTTGTCACCAACAGTTCAGGAACAGTCAGTATGGAAATCGATTTCAAGGGCCAGGTCGCCATCGTCACCGGCGCCGGGGGCGGCCTGGGCCGCCAGCACGCGCTGGCGCTGGCCACACGCGGCGCCAAAGTCATGGTCAATGACTTG
This sequence comes from uncultured beta proteobacterium, assembly GCA_903948045.1. Taxonomy (GTDB): domain Bacteria; phylum Pseudomonadota; class Gammaproteobacteria; order Burkholderiales; family Burkholderiaceae_C; genus Rhodoferax. Next base: position 8,503 of record CAJAXU010000586.1, read on the forward strand.
GGCGGCGCACGCGACGGCTCAGGCGGCTCGGCCACGGCGGCCGAAGCGGTAGTGGCCGAAATCCGCGCCGCGGGTGGCGAGGCCCTGGCCAACAGCGCCTCGGTGACGGATTTTGCCGCGGTGCAGGCTATGGTGGCGCAGGCTGTGGCCGCCTGGGGCCGGGTCGACATTCTGGTCAACAACGCCGGCATCCTGCGTGACAAGACCTTTGCCAAGATGGACATCGCCGACTTTGAGCTGGTGGTGGACGTGCACCTGATGGGCGCCGTACACTGCAGCAAGGCGGTCTGGGCCCTGATGAATGCGCAGAAATACGGTCGCATCGTCATGACCACCTCGTCGAGCGGCCTGTATGGCAATTTCGGCCAGTCCAATTACGGCGCCGCCAAGCTGGCGCTGGTGGGCCTGATGCAGACGCTGGCGCTCGAAGGTGCCAAAAACAACATCCACGTCAATGCCCTGGCGCCCACGGCGGCCACCCGCATGACCGAAGGCCTGATGCCCGAGGCGCTGCTGGCAGCCCTGAAGCCTGAGGCGGTGGTGCCGGCCATGCTGGTGCTGGCCTCGCGCGCGGCGCCGACCCGCACCATTTTGTGCGCCGGTGCCGGTACGTTTGAGGCCGCCCACATCACCCTGACTCAGGGCGTCTGGCTCGGCACCGATGCCCAGACGCCGGAACGCCTGGCCGCGCGCCTGGCCGAGGTGATCGACCCGGCCGGCCAGACAGTGCCGCAGGGCGGCTCGGCCCAGGGCGCCAACGAGGTGGCCAAGGCCATGGCGCACCTGGGCACGCCGGCTGCCTGAGCCGGATCGCCTCAGCTGTAGGCGCTGACCGGTACGCAGGAGCAGAACAGGTGCCGGTCGCCGTAGACGTTGTCGATGCGGCTGATCGGCGGCCAGTATTTGCTCTGCTTCAGGCTGGTCAGCGGGAAACCGCCGAGTTCGCGCGGGTAGGGCCGGTCCCAGTCTGCGCCGAGCAGGGCCGCAGCGGTGTGTGGCGCGTGCTTGAGCGGGTTGTTGTCCTTTGGCCATTCGCCGCGCTCCACCTGGCTGATTTCGGCGCGGATGGCGATCATGGCCTCGATGAAACGGTCCAGTTCCGCCAGGCTCTCGCTCTCGGTCGGCTCCACCATCAGCGTGTTGGGCACTGGAAAGCTCAGTGTCGGGGCGTGAAAGCCGTAGTCCATCAGGCGCTTGGCTACGTCTTCGGCCATCACGCCGCTGGACTCTTTCAGCGGGCGCAGGTCCAGGATGCACTCGTGCGCCACGTCGCCGGTGGCGTTGGCGTACAGCGTCGGGTAGTGGTCGGCGAGCCGGCGGCTAATGTAGTTGGCACTCAGAATCGCCACCTCGGTGGCCGCCTGCAGGCCCTCCGGGCCCATCATGCGGCAGTACATCCAGCTGATCGGCAGCACGGCGGCATTGCCCAAAGGAGCGGCTGATATTGCCCCCACGCTTGCCACTGCGTGTGCTGCGCTGCCCCCCGAGGGGGCTAATCCACCTTGGGGCGGCCCGGCGGCGGCTTGATTGCCCCCACGCTTGCCACTGGCGTGCCCTTGCTGCATCCTGTGCAACAGGC
>CAJAXU010000587.1 GCA_903948045.1 uncultured beta proteobacterium
CCGATGTGGGCCTTCATCCCGAAGTACCATTGATTACCCTTCTTGCTCGAATGCATCTCGGGGTCTCTGGCCTTGTCTTGGTTTTTGGTAGAGGTGGGTGCTGCGATCAAGGTGGCATCGACCACCGTGCCGGTTTTGAGCAGCAAGCCGCGCTGGCTCAGAATGCCGTTGACCACGCCCAGCACCTGCTCGGCCAGTTTGTGTTTCTCCAGCCGGTGGCGGAAGCGCAGGATGGTGGACTCATCAGGCAGCCGGGTGAACTCGGGCAGCCTTGCAAACTCCCGGTACAGGGGCACATCGAAGAAGGCTTCTTCCATGGCAGGATCAGACAGGGTGAACCAAAGTTGCAGGAAGTGTGTGCGCAGCATGGTCTCTAAGGGGAAGGGCGGTCGGCCATTCTTGCCCTCTGGGTAGTACGGCGCAATGAGTGCGACCAATTCAGCCCAAGGCACCACCCGCTCCATCTGTTCTAGGAACTCGGCTTTGCGGGTTTTCTTGACGTTCAGGCTCAGGGGTAAGGCGGCTTGTTGCATGCTATGTATTTTATAGCAAAAGAGGGGTTCCTACAAGGCGTGGCTGGGGGTTTTGCAGAGGTTCCCTAGGAAGAATATAGTCGATTCTGTTTTTACAGATCAGGAATGGAAACCAGTGACTCAGCCGTCGACGTCCAGGACCCGCCAGTTGCGCCGCCGCATTGCGGGGTCCGAGCGTGTTCTGGGGCTGTTCATGCGCATTGCCGACACCGTGGCAGTGGAGGCGTTGGCGCTCACTGACATGGACTTTGTGGTGCTGGACGCCGAGAACAGCGCCTTGGGCAGGCCGCAGATCGACGCTCTGCTGGCGGTGGCGCTTGCCTGCGACTTGCCGGTCCTGGTGCGTTTGCCGGCGGCGCAGCTGGGCGACATCCAGCACGCCATGATGGCCGGCGCGGCAGGCGTCGTGGTGTCGCACCTGTCGTCTGCGGACCAACTGCTCGACACCCTCGCGTTTTGCCGCCATGCCGGTGTTACCAAGGCGTACGCGGGCATGGGGCGCGGCACGCGCGGCCGCACGGTGCCATGGGCCGAGTTCAGCCGGGCCATGGCCGATTCATTCATCGTGATCGCGCAGGTGGACAGTGCGGCGACACTTGCGCAGGCCGGGCCCATTGCATCGGCCGCTGGACTGGACGCGGTCTTTGTCGGCACCTGGACCCTAGCCCTGGACCTGGGCGCGCAGGGCTCTGACGACCAGCCGGTGCAGCAGGCCATCCACACCATTGCCAGTGCCTGCAAGTCGGCCGGCATCCAGCTGGGCATGCACGTGCCGCCGGGCACTGCCGGCCCCCATGCAGGGTTGGCGTCCATTCTCGTGGTCGGCAATGAACTCACGGCCATGCATTCCGGTGTGCAGGCCCTGCTGGCACGGGTGAAAACCAGTTTTCAAACATGAGCAGCCCGCTCTGAAAGGCGCAGACATGCAACTGATCAAAAGCCTGGGCATCGCCCTGGCGCTGGCGATGGCTCAACTGGCTCCCTTCACGGCGGCCGCGCAGGACCCGAACACGGTGCGCCTGGTCGCTCCCTACCCCGCCGGCGGGCCCATCGACGTGATCGCCAGGGTGCTGGCCAGGCCCCTGGGCGAAGAACTCGCCAGGCCGGTGGTGGTGGACAACCGCGCCGGCGCCAGCGGCACCATCGGCGCCGGCAACGTGGCGCGCTCCACGCCGGACGGCAGCGTGCTGTTGCTCAACACCTCCATTCAGGTCATCCTGCCTCACCTGATGAAGCTGCCCTACGACACGCTGGCGGACTTCACACCCCTGGGCCAGGTGAACTCCATTCCCTTCATCCTGGTGGTCAACAAGGACCTGCCCTTCAAGACAGTCGGCGAGCTGGTGGCTTTTGCCCAACAAAATCCCGGCAAGCTCAACTATGCAAGCAACAGCTCCGGTAGCGCCTCGCACCTGGTGGCCGAGCAGTTCAAGCGCATGGCCGGCGTGAGCCTGGTGCACATTCCCTACAAGGGCAGCGCGCCCGCCATCACGGACATGATCGGCGGACAGGTGCAGCTGATGTTCGAGCAGGGGCCGTCCGTCAGTGCCTATCTCAAGAGCGGGCAACTGCGGGCGCTGGGCGTGACCAGCCTGAAGCGCTCCACGATCGTGCCCGACGTGCCCACTTTCACGGAAGCAGGCTTTCCCTTCACCTACAGCAACTGGCAGGGAATCTGGGCGCCGGCCGGCCTGCCGCCTGCCACCACGCAGAGACTGACCGCGGCAGTCAAGGCCGTCATGGCGCGTGCGGACGTGCGCCAGCGTCTGACCGAACTGGGCACCGAGCCCGCGACGCTGTCGGGCCCCGAGTTCGACACCTTCGTCAAGCAGCAATACCAGGCGGTCGCGGACATTGTTCGCGCCGCCAATGTGAAACTCGACTGAAGGACCATTCGATGAAGAATTTGCGACGCCGTGATGTATTGCTGGCCGCCGCGGCGGCTTCCCTAGCTAACCCGCTCCTGGCCGCCGATCCGCTTAAGCTGGTGGTGCCCTACCCCGCCGGCGGCCCGGCGGACATTGTCGGCAGGACATTTGCGCAGTACTTTGCAGAGGAGCTGGGCCGCGCCATCCTCATCGACAATCGGGCCGGCGCCAGTGGCTCGATCGGCGCGAACGCGGTGGCCAAGTCGCCGCCGGACGGCTCCATGCTGCTGCTCAACCCGTCGATCCACGTCATCTTGCCCAGCCTGCAGGACAAGCTTCCCTACAACGCGATTTCAGATTTCACGCACCTGGGCGTGACGGTCGGCGTCCCCCTGCTGCTGGTCGTGAACAACAGCCTGCCGGTGCAGTCGGTGCGCGACCTGGTGCAGTACGCCAAAACCCAGCCCAATGGCCTGTTCTATGCCACCTCCAGCCAGGGGTCGTCCTCGCACCTCGCGGGCGAACAGCTCAAACTGGCAGCCGGCATCAAGCTCGAACAGACCCCTTACAAGGGAAGCGCACCGGCCATCACCGACCTGATCGGTGGGCAGGTGCAGATGATGTTCGACTCACTGCCGTCCATCCTTCCCTTCGTCAAGAGCGGCAGGCTGCGGGCGCTCGCGGTCACCACCGGGACGCGCTCGGCCCTGGTGCCTGAAGTCCCCACGATGGAAGAAACGGGCTTCGCCGGCTTTCGCCACAACAACTGGTACGGCGTATGGGGCCCTGCGGCAATGCCTGCGGACGTCACAGCGGGCCTGGTGCGCACGCTGCAGAAAACACTGGCGCGCCCGGACCTGCGGCGCAGGATGCTGGAGCTGGGGGCCGAGCCGATCGATGGCGTGGTGGGCGAGCGGTTCAAGGAGTTCGCCATCTCCGAGATGGGCCGCTATGCAAAACTGATCAAGGACACGGGCGTCAAGCTCAATTGAACACCGTGACGTTGATTAACCTAAAAGGCCTCAGAGAAACTGCTTGACGGTCGGCAACATTGCCCGAGCTGAGTGGGGGTGACTATGGACAGCTCGGAACCGACGGGCAGAGTTCTGTCAGGCATCACTGATCAGGACGGCTTTTCTGTCGACAGCAACCGAGTCGCTGGCCCTGTGGCACAGGCCAAAGCTCACTGTATGGCGCATGCTCTACGAGGGCGGTTGATAATTCTGCGCCGCAATACGAATCTGGTCAGCAGGCCTGATTAGATTACGGGGCCTCAATCACCCGTGCCACATCACCCTAGCATTCGGCGCACTTGCCCACCAGCTGTTGGCGCTGCTGATCGAGCACGCAGGCTTCGTCAATTGAGCCGTTTGCCACTGCGTTTGTCAAATACGTGACCACACGCAGCCTCCGCGCCGACACCGACCAAGGCGGTCGGCGTGACGCCGATCCGCCCCGGATGCACCGCAACCAGGGTCTGACCGCCGATGTCGAGCACGACCTCGGTCTCGGCCCCGGTAGGTTCCACCACCACCACCCGCCCCTGCGCGCCAGCGGTCGACGTTCCCAACCGCAAGTCGGTCGGACGAATCCCGTACATGACATCTCTACCTTCCTCGACATCGACTAGCCCCGAAACCGGCCATCGGTGTCCCAGTGCATCAACCGCGTCGCCGGAGTCTGACCGCGTGAACTTTCCCTCAATCAGGTTCATCGAGGGCGAGCCAATGAACTGGGCCACGAACTGGTTGACTGGCCGGTCAAACAGCTGCAACGGTGTTCCGATCTGCTCGATATGCCCATCGCGCATGACCACAATGCGGTCCGCCATCGTCATGGCCTCGATCTGGTCGTGCGTGACATAGACCGTCGTGGTCTTGAGGCGCTGGTGCAGGGACTTGATCTCCGCTCGCATGGCCACGCGCAGCTTGGCATCGAGATTGGACAGCGGTTCGTCGAACAGGAAGACTTTCGGATCCCGCACGATGGCACGGCCCATGGCCACGCGCTGGCGTTGACCACCGGAGAGCTCGCGCGGATAACGATCCAGCAACTGGCCCAGATTCAGGATACGCGCAGCGTTCCCCACTTCCTGCTCAATCTGCGCAGCATCCGCTTTGCGCAGCTTGAGACTGAAGGCCATGTTGTCGCGCACCGTCATGTGGGGATACAGCGCATAACTCTGGAACACCATCGCGATGTCGCGGTCCTTGGAGTCCAACTCGTTGATGACGCGCCCGTCTATGCTGATCTCGCCGCCACTGATCTCCTCCAGGCCCGCCAACATGCGCAGCAGCGTGGACTTCCCACATCCGGAGGGTCCCACCAACACCACGAACTCTCCATCGTGAATTTCAAAACTGATGGGGTGAATTACTTTGGTTTTGCCAAAGCTCTTTTCAATGTTGTCGAATCGTATGGAACCCACGGCGTATGTCCTTGAAAAGCGATGCACTATCGTCAGCGTTGGCGACCCGCTCAGCCCTTGACGGCGCCTGAGGTGATGGCATTGACCAAATGCTTTTCCAGGAACGAGAACAGCAGCATCACAGGCACTGCCGCAATGACCGCCGCAGCCATCAACTCATTCCATTGCACACGGTACTCACCCACCATGTTGGCCACGCCCACGGATAGAACATGCATGGATGCGTCAGTGGTCAGCACCAGGGCCCACAGATAGGAGTTCCAGGCAATCAGGAAGGTGAACAGCGCTACCGCCACCAGGCCTGGCCGGGCGAGGGGCAGGATCACCAGGAAGAAGGTCTGCAGGTAGGAGGCACCATCGATCTTTGCCGCTTCGTCGATGTCGCGTGGAATCGAGCGGAAGAACCCGATAAGCATCCAGACCGAGAAAGGCAGCGCAAACGATGAATAGGCCAGGATCAGTGCGAAATAGGAATTGAGCAGCCCAAGCGACGACATCAGCTGAAAATACGGAATGATGAGCAGCGTCTCTGGCAGCATCTTGGTAAACAACAGGAACACGATGAAGGGTGTCGCGCCCCTCGGGAAGAAACGGGTGAACCCATAAGCGGCGAAAGCCGCCAGCGTCACCGACAGCACGGTCGTTCCCAACGTGACCACCAGACTGTTCAGGAAATACCGAGCAAACGGTCGCTCGGTCAGCACAGTGACATAGGCGTCCAGAGACCAGTTGGACGAGATGAACGCCGGGGGCGAGAGGAAGATCTCAGACGCTGGCTTGAGCGACGTGTTGACCATCCAATAAAAGGGAAACACCACCATGACCAGCGCCACCAGCACCAGCGCCCACCGCGCGCCGTCCAGATAGGGCGAACGACGGATCATGGTGCGCTCCCCTCCTCGGGCTTGGTCAGGCGGATGTGGAAAATTGCGAACGCAAGGACGATGAGCAAGAGCAGTACCCCGATGGCTGCCGCCTCCCCGAACCGATTACCGCGAAATGCGGTGTTGTAAAGAAGCACCGGCAATACCTCGGTCGCTCCCGCAGGACCACCAGCCGTCATCACGCCGATGATGTCGTAATGCCGAATCGTGTTGATGATGTCCAAGGTCGAGGCCACCACAAGCAGATAGCGCAGGTTGGGCAAGGTGATGTGGCGAAAACGCTGCCACGCGGTGGCCCCGTCCATGGCTGCGGCCTCGTACTGGTCATGGGGTATGGTCTGCAAACCGGCGAGGATCAGCAACATCACGAACGGCACGCCGCGCCACACGTCCACGGCAACCACCGACATGAAAGCCAATGCTGGTGTACCCAGCCAGGCCAGTGGCGCGTCGATGAAGCCTTTGGAGACCAGTAGGTAGTTGACAACGCCGAACTGCGGCTCCAGAAGCCACAACCAGATGGTTGCGCCCACCGCAGGGGCCACCATCCACGGCGTCAGAAACGCGACCCGAAGCGCCGTCTTGGCGAATCGGATCTCGTTGAGTAGGAGCGCAAGGCACAGGCCGATCAGCATGTGCAAAATGACGCAGGCGCCCGTGAACTGGACCGAGACACCGAGCGAGTGCCAGAAGGCATCGTCCGTCAGCGCACGTTGGTAGTTATTGGTGCCGGCGAACGTGGTCGCAAGCCCGCGCGTGCGGTGCAAACTGATCCAGAACGCATGGGCCAGGGGAAATACGACCACTGCACAAAGGAACAGGAACACCGGCCCGATGAACGCATAACCTACGAGCCGGCGTCGTTGCCATTGACGCATCAAAGGCCCTCCACGGGCAACCGACTCCCAACCATCAGTCGGTCACATGGAACGACTAGGTCGGCACACTCAGACATCACGCAGCTTCTTCGTCAGCTTGGCATCGAGTTCGCGAAATATCTCGTCTGTCTTCTCGGGCTGCAGCAATGCCCGTTGAACGGCATCCACGATGTCGCCCGCAGCGATCTCGGCCCAGATGGGAGATGGCAGCGGATAACTTCGCGCATTGGTGCCAATTTGTACGAACTGTGCCAACATCGGGTCTGCCTTAACCTGAGGGTCATTGGCAAGGTCGTTGCGCAGAGGCATCCAGTTGGCCACCTTGGCACGTTCGATGGACCACTTCTTGTCGGCATCGAACTTGATGAACTTCCAGGCCGCGTCCGAGTGCGGGCAACTGGCCGAGATGCTGGATGCGGTCATGGTCGCCATCGTCGGCGCGTTGGGTACATTTGCAGGGATTGGCGCTACGAACACCTTGCCCTTCATGGCCGGATTGTCCTCGTTCACCTTGGCAACCGCCCAGTAGGCATTTCGCATCGTGGCGATCTTGCTTTGGGCAAAAAGGTTGGTCTGCTCCAGGTAATTGGTGGTTGTTGGCGCAGGCGCTGCGAGCCCCTGCTTGCCTGCCATCCCTAGGTAAAACTTGATTGCCTCCAGGCTCTTGGCATTCTTGGCAAAAGTCGCTTCGGTCATATCTGCATTGAAGGCTTCGCCACCGTTGGACCAGATCCACGTGAGCAGCACACGCGTCGTCGTGTCGGTCTTACCGCCGAGCACTGCAGTGGCCCACACGCCGTTTCCGGTGAGCTTCTTACTCCAGGCTAGGTAATCTGCCCAGGTTTTTGGAGGGTTGGCCGGGTCAAGCCCCGCCTTGGTGACCAGATCACGGTTGTAGATCTCTGCGTAGGTTCCGCCCCATATCGGCAGACCATAAAGCTGGCCTTTCCACTTGGCTGCGCTCAGAATGTCCGCACTCCACGCGCCCCTGAAAGCTGCCGGCTCCGCCTGCATGTACTTGTCGAGCGGCATAAGATAGCCGTTGTAGGCAGCGGTCGCCACATCGACGCCCACGATGCAGGGCGCCTGCTTGGCTAATGCGGCGGCGACGAATTTGGTCCAGTGGTCCTTGCGCGCGACCAGCACTGGCTCGATCTTGATGCCCGGATTGGCGGCCTCAAACTCAGCGATGGTGGCCTTCCAGATGGGCTCGTACTGTTTCTCGGTCAGGTTGGCGGTTTGCCACTGCAGCACGATAGGCTGCTGGGCGATGGCGCTCCCCAAGGTGGCGCAAAGCGTGGCGGCGGCGATTGCCGCAGAAGTCCTGGTCAGACGCATGGTTGTGTCTCCTTCGTGGTGTGGTTAACGATACAGCGAACCCTGCCGCTCGTTCTTCGGCTGGGGGCGAAATGTCATTTCCTTCAAGACCTCGAGGTTGGGCTCAATACCCAGGCCAGGCCCTTCGGGCAGCAGGAAACACCCATCCTCGTACCGGATGGGTGGCGTAGACGCCTTGTCGCGGAACGAGCGCTGCGGCTCCATCTGCTCAAGGATCAGGAAGTTCGGGATCGCGGCCGCTAGGTGCATCGAGGCCGCCGTACAAATCGGGCCTCCGGGGTTGTGCGGTGCCACCGGAACGGTGTACATGTCAGCCATCGAGGCGATCTTGCGGACTTCGGTAAAGCCCCCGGCGTGCATGATGTCGGGCTGGATGATGCGGCAACCGCCATTCTCCAGAAGCTCCCGGTATTCGTGGCGGGACAGCAAACGCTCCCCCGTGGCAATCGGGGTCCGGATCTCCCGTTGCAAGAGGGCCATCGCCTTGGCGTTCTCAAAAGGAATAGGCTCCTCGAGCCAACCCGGCCGATAGGGATGCAAGGCCTCGTCGAGCAGGATGGCCGAGCGCAGCGAAAACAGCTCACTGCACTCTATGAATATTTCACCATCGGGCCCCAGACCTTCCCGGGCCGCCTCCATGATGGCCGCGGCGCGGCGGATCTCACCAGCCTCGTTGGCATGTAATCCATCGCGGTTAAACGGACTGCATTTGAATGCCGTGAAACCCCTTGCGGCTGCCTCGCGCGCTCCCGCAAATGCAGCCTCTGGCGTCTTGACGCCGCTGAGCCAATGACTGGCGTATCCGCGCATACGGGTGCGAAACGGCCCTCCCAACAGACGCGCGACAGGAACACCCAGGCGCTTGCCCTCCAGATCCCACAGCGCTATGTCGATGGCCGACAGCGCCGTCGAGAACACCGCGCCACCGCGCCATCGCCATGCGTTATTTAGGCGGTGCCAGTGCTGCTCGGGGCCGGCTGGGTCGTGACCCACCAGATGCGGTGCGTATTCGCGGATCGCTGTCTCCACCGACTCGATGGCACCGTGAAGAGACGCCTCGCCCCAGCCGCACAGTCCTTCGTCCGTCGAGATGCGCACCAGCATCCAATTGCACCAGTCCACCCAGTAGGTGAATGTCTCGATCTTGGTAATTTTCACGTTTGTTGTGCGGTGGTGCCGCCGTAATACTTGCCTAGGCACTAGTCTAGACCAAATTTTGAAACGTTTCAATAATTTTATCAGGGCCATTTTCCAAAGCCGTTACTCGCTGCCATCCAGTTGGAGCGGAACGACTGCCTAACGACCATCTCTTGCTCCGTAGCCGTGATAACGTCCATTACGCGAGATGTGATGGTCGGGTACTCCAGCACCCGCCCCCGGACCGCAACTCGATGGGATGAGAAAGTAATCGGATGAGCATCAAATCAGTCAAAAACCCGACCGTACTAGACGTCGCTGAACTTGCAGTGGTGTCTGTGGGCACCGTGTCCAACGTGCTCAATGGTCGAGGTAATGTGAGCACGGCGCGTCGTGAACGCGTACAGGCTGCGATGCGCGAACTGGGCTTCCTGCCCAACGGGGTTGCCCAGAGCCTACGCCGCCAGCAGTCGCGTGTCATCGGCTTGTGTACGCCGTTGACGAGCAGTGCCTACTTTGCGGCCCTTCTGGAGTACTTCGAAGAATTCGCCGCCAATGAGGGTTACGCCGTCATACAAGTGCTGAGCCGCGGCGATCCGGCGCTCGAGCTGAGCCGGGTCGAAGCGTTGCTAGGGCGCAATATCGACGGCCTGATCCTCATACCCACCTACGACGGCAGCGCAACGCTGGACCTGCTCGCCTTGCGCGGCACACCCACGGTTATCGTCGACCGGGTCAGCAGCGACAAGCGCTTCGACTCCGTGGCGATCGATGACCGCAAGGCCATGCGCGAAGCCACTGCGCACCTGATCGGCCTGGGGCATCGAAAGCTGTTGTACTTGGTACGAGACACACGGCTGCCAACCACACAGTTCCGGATCAAGGGGTATCTCGAAGCCGGCGAGCAGTCAAAACACAAGGTTTTGACCGCCGTGGTGCAACGCGACTCGGATGAAGCAGTTTTCGAACAACAGGTCACGGACATCATGGCCAGCAGCCAGGCACCTACCGCCATCGTCGCCAGCAACAGCATGGTGGCGCTGTCGTTGGTGCAGGTCCTGCAGAAGCTGAAGGTTCGCTGGCCCGACGATGTGACCTTGCTGGCCTTCGACGAACCCGTGTGGGCGCCCATCCTCAGTCCACCGCTCTCAGTGGTACGGCATCCGACCCAACGCATCGCGCTCGAGGCATGGAACAGGCTGCTCGCGCGTACCCGTTCGCCGGGTCTGCGACCCAAACGCATAACGTTGGAGGCCAAACTCGTTGCAACGGAATCCATCGGACCGCCGCGGCAGGCACGATCCTGAACCGCCCAACCCGCCCCAGCGCGATCCTGGGGATAGGATTTTCAAACGCCATAGGACGCCCCAAGAAAGGACCTGAAAAGGATCCGGGCCGAGCCCGCAGGGGGCCGGAGTACCCAAGTCTGGGCGGAGTCGGCGCTGAATGCAGGCGTCTGGTCGCCTGGAGGCTCGCGTCAGCCGGGTTGAAAGATCTTTGGTCGTTTGCAGCGCGCGGGATTAGCGCTGGGTCTCAGGGTTGACCCTGATGTTGTCCATGGCTTGCCGAAATAGCGCTCAGCGCTGTTGGTGCCGACGCGAATTTGACCTAGAGGGGGTGCGGCGTAAAACTTGGACTGGGGGGTGCGTCGGCGCGAACAGATGGCCCCATTAGGTGATGGCTACCCGCAATGTGCGCGACTTTCTGGGGTGCGGGGTGCAAGTCGTCAACTCGTTTGATATTGCGTAAGCCAAGCCCAGCAAGGCCTTTGCTGCAGCCGAGGCCATAGCAGCCGTCTCTACAAGCCCATTAGCTTCGCAATGATGCTTTTCTGGATTTCGTTCGCCCCACCGCCCACCATGCCGTGCTTGGCTTCGCGCATGTAGCGCTCCATGTCCATCTCGGGTAATTGCGAATAACCGCCCATGGCCTGCATGCCATTGAACGCCGTTTTGAACAAGGTGTCTACTGCAAACACTTTGGCCATGGATACCTCCTTGACGGCGCTTTCTCCGCGCGCCATCTTGGCTGCCGCCGAATAAGTGAGCAGACGGGCCGCTTCAACGGCGATGGCATCTTCTGCCATGCGGTGCTTGATAACCTGGAAATCAGACAGGGACTTGCCGAACGCCTTGCGCTGCTTCGTGTAGTTGATGGTGTCATCCAACGCCGTTTGGGCATTGCCGACATACGAAGCGGCGAGGCTCAGGCGCTCATGTTCCAGGTGTTCCCCAATGTAGGTCCAACCCTTGCCCTCCTCACCCAACAGGTTGTCCTTCGGAATACGCACGTTGTCCAGGTAAAGCTGAGTCGTGCCCAGGCTGCGCCGCACGATGGTATTGAGCTTGGTGATCGTGAGGCCCTTGGTGTCGTTGGGCAGTATGAACAGGCTCAGACCTTTGTAGCGGTCTTCTCCGGTACGGGCCAGCAACACGATCGTACCGCCCGGAAGGTGTGCGCCTGAGATAAAGGTTTTATTCCCGTTCAGCACCCATTCGTCGCCGTCCAGCACAGCCTTGGTCCTCACAGCGGCCGCGTCCGAGCCTGATTGGGGCTCCGTCATACCGATTGAGAACGTTTTTTCGCCGCGCAGAAAGGGGGGCAAGTACTTCAACTTCTGTGCTGGCGTGCCATGGACTGAGAAATTGGTTGCGGTGAACATCGAAGTCATCATGCAAGCCGCGGTGTCGAGGCTATATTTCCCGATGGCCTCGCAGAAGATGGCGAACATGATCGGGTCGGCTTCTACGCCCCCATCGGCTTCTGGTAGCAGCAGCCCGAGCCAGCCCAGCTCGCCCATTTTTTTGTACACCTCCCAGGGGAACTCGCGAGAAGCATCATGCTCGCGCGTGTACTCACGGCCCACTTCCTTGTCCATGAAGTTGTGCACCGTTTCATGCCAGATGCGCTGTTCGTCGTTAAATCGAAAGTCCATGGTCCGTGTTCCTACAAGTCTTATTCTGGTGCGATGCCAGCTTCCCTCACCAGCTTGGTCCACATATTGACCTCGCTTTGTACCCAAGCGGCGAATTCAGCTGGCTTCATCGGGCCAGGCTCTGCGCCGAGATCGGTTAAGCGATTGCGCACTTCTGGCAATTGAACAACCTTGGTGATCTCCGCGTTCAGGCGGTCGACAATATCACGAGGCGTGCCTGCAGGTGCGAAAAGTGCATTCCAGCCAGAAAGGTCGTAGTCCGGGACACCACTTTCGATGATTGTCGGCAGGTCCGGGAGCAGCGTACTGCGCGAACCAGACGTGACAGCCAGCGCACGCAAATTTCCAGCCTTAAGCTGCGCCTGAGCAGCAGCGACGTCACTGAACATCACGTTGATACGGCCCGCGATGACCTCTGTCATGGCTGGTGGGTTGCTCTTGAACGGTACGCGCAGAAGATTCTTCCAACCAACCTGTCGCGCCAGCGTTTCGCTTTGTACAACACCACTCGCGTTGCCGGTGGCAAGCGTGATTTCATGCGTCTTCCCATAGGCGATGAGTTCGCGCATGGTATTTACCGGAAATTTCGGGTTGACGACCAGGATACTGGTAAAGACTGCGACGCGATTGACGTGCTCAAAGCTCTTGATGGGGTCATAACGCATCTCCTTGAGCAGCGCAGGGTTGGCGCCGTGGGTCGAATTGGTGCCCATGAGCAGGGTATAACCGTCCGGCTTGGCTCTTGCCACATAGTCGGCTGCGATCGAGCCGTTAGCGCCGGGCCGATTTTCGACAATTACCGTCTTTCCAAGCGACTCACCTAGTTTTTGCGCGATCGTTCGGGTCACGATATCGGTTCCGCTGCCAGGCCCAAAGGGCAAGACAATGGTGATGTTCTGGCTCGGGTAGGCGCCCTGGGCGGAGGCGCTAATGGCCAAGGTTAGCCCTAGCAGAGCGGCAGTGGTTGCTGTCAGAAATTTCTTCATGGTGTGTCTCCTCAAGTGATGATCGATCAAAGGGTCTCAGTTAAAAAAATGCTGGGGCTGGTTCCAGCGCTTAAATCACCCCGTCTGACTGGAGTTGGGCGACCGCGTCCGCTGCCAGTCCCAGCCATTCGCCGTAGACTTTTTCATTGTCCTGACCGAGCCGGCGACTTGGCATGATGGGCAAAGGCTCGGTACCCTCGTAACGCATTGGCGAATTGGGAAGCGGTACTTTGCCGAGATCGGGGTGATCTATCCATTCCAACGCGCGGCGGGCCAACATATGCGGGTCGTGGATCACCTCATTGAGGTCACGGACTGGCGCGCACGGTACCCTGTTCTTCATGAGCAGTTGAAAGAGGTCTTCTTTGTCGAACCGAGCGCTGAACTCCCCGACGATGGCGTCCACCGCGTCGATGTTCGCCACACGCTGTGCCAGGTTGGTGAATCGCTGGTCCGTTGCAAGGTCAGGTCGCTCCATGGCATGAATCAGTGATTTCCAGTGCGTTTCACCGACGCAGATGATCGCTATATAGCCGTCTTTCGTAGCGTAGACGTTGTACGGGGATTCCGCCAGCCCACCATGACGGTTACCGGTGCGTACCGGAGCGGCCTTGTCATCACCCAAGAAAAGGCCCAGGTTGGAACTCAGCGATGCATACACCGCCTCCTGCATGGAGACTTCAACTTGGCGGCCGCGGTTGGTCAGGCTGCGCTCAAACAATGCAGTCATCACGGCGCCATAAAGGTGGACGCCGCCGGAAAAGTCGCATATGGCTGGCCCGGCCTTCACGGGCGGTCGGTCAGGGAAACCTGTGATGCTCATGATGCCGGCCATGGCCTGCACTGTCAGGTCCATGGCGGGGTAGTCGCGGTAGGGGCCGCTTAAGCCGAAACCCGATCCGGATGCATAAATCAACCTTGGATTCACCTGTTTGAGTGCGCCCCAGCCGAGGCCCAGGCGGTCCATGGTGCCGGGTGCGAAATTCTCCAACACCACATCTGCGCGCCGCAACATGCTGTGCAGCAGTTCCCGCCCACGTGCGGTTTTCAGGTCCAGCGTGGCGGAGAGCTTGTTCGAATTGAGCATCGCAAATGGCAGCGCCGCCCCGCCAACACTCGCCCGGCGCCTCAGGTGCTCGCCACCCGGCGGCTCGACTTTGATCACGCGGGCGCCCGCCATCGCCATCAGGAAGGTGGCATAGGAGCCGTTGTAAATCTGCCCGAGGTCGATGACGGTAATCGACTGAAGGGGTGGCGCATTCGCCGCTTGCTCACTCATTTTTAATTTTAATGGTCAGACAATTGATTTGTTAGATCATAGTAATTAAAATGGCGTCTTGCAAACACTTTTCTCATGACTCAGGTCAAGCTTTCTCCCATCTCGGTTCCCAAGACGTCCCAAGTTCTCGCGGCGGAACTCCGACGCCAAATTCTTGGCATGGCCTTGCCGACTGGCGCACCCCTTCCGACTGAGCGCGATCTGGTGACGCAAACTGGGCTCAGCCGGTCTTCTGTGCGCGAAGCGCTGCGCATTCTCGAAGCAGAAAACCTCGTACAGACACGTCCGGGTCGATTCGGTGGCACGGCAACAAACCGCCCTAACGACGATTCGCTGGGGCGCTCGATTTCTCTCTTTGTTCATGGGCGCGGCATCAGCCTGGCGTCATTGCTGCAAACGCGCGAGGCCATCGAGCCTTCGTTGGCAGCCCTGGCCGCCCAAAGCAGGAGCGAGGCGGAGATGTCCCTGCTCAACGAGGCAACCCAACGGGTGGAAGACGCGTTCGACAATGTGCCGCTTTTCCTGCGCGAAAACGTGAATTGGCACATCGCCATTGCCTCGGCGAGTCACAACGAATTGCTGCGCGCCTTCCTGACTGCGAGTTCGAACCTGATCTATAAGGCGACTGCCATCGACAATTTCTCTACTGAAGATGTACGCAGGCAGGTCATTCAGGCGCACCGGCGCATCCTGCAGGCCATTGCCGCTAAGGACGCCGATGCCGCGCGGCGCAGGATGGCACGCCACCTTGCGGCGGTAACAGCCGCTATGTTGGCTTTTTCCGACGCCCCGCTGGAAATCGACCTCTAACGCTAAGGCCGCAAGCCGCGTAGGCCACTAACTCATCAGACCAGCTTTATGGCGATTGACTTTACCCTCGACAGGCATATCGCCACGATCACGATCAACCGGCAGGATCGCATGAATGCGATGGACGCCGAACATTACGATGCACTTTCCGCCGCATGGACACGTGTGCGCGATGACCCGGAAATCAGGGTCGCCATCATCACTGGCGCGGGCGAGAAGTCTTTCTCTGTGGGCGCGGACCTGAAGTCTTTCCTGAACCAGCAGCCCCCGCTGTCCGAACTGCTACTTACACAGAAAGGGCAATTGCTCAATCGTGGCCTCGAAGTCTGGAAGCCTGTGGTGGCTGCGGTGAATGGTTATTGCATCGGCGGCGGCATGACGCTGATGCTGGCCACTGACCTTCGGGTCTGCGTGGAACATGCCACATTCTCGGTTTCAGAAGTCAAGCGAGGCGTATTCCCGGCCAACGGTGGCACACAGCGCATCGCTCAGCAATTACCGCATGCCATCGCGATGGAACTGCTACTTCTGGGCGATACCTTTGACGCACAGACTGCTTTGCGATGGGGGCTCGTCAACCGCGTGGTGAAACCCGACGCGCTGATGTCCGAAGCCTTGGCCTACGCACGGCGCTTGGCGGCCAACGCGCCCCTTGCCGTGCAGGCTGCCAAGGAACTCGCGCTACGTAGCCGCGACGTAGATCTGCCAACTGGCCTGCGCTTGGAACAGCTCATGCTGCGCCTGCTGCAAACATCGGAGGATGTGGCAGAAGGCACGGGCGCATTCGCGCATAAACGCGCACCAGACTTCAAAGGCCAATAAGTCATGACGGCGCGCTACGAACTCAGTGACGGGCTAGCGACCATCACCTTAGACCGCCCCGACAAGATGAACGCGCTGACCGTTGAAATGCGCGAGGCCCTGGCCGATCACTTTGAAAGAGCGACGCGCGACAGCGACGTACGCGCGGTATTACTGACAGCTGCAGGCAAGGCATTTTGTGCAAGTGGCGATGTAGGCAAGATGGGTGACTTTTCGCCCACAAGTGCACGCGATTTGTTGAAACTGGCGCACCGAATGGTGCGCACGCTTGCAAATATCGATAAACCCGTGGTCGCCAGTGTTCGCGGTGCCGTGGCCGGCATTGGCTGGAGTATGGCGATGGCCTGCGACGCCGTGATCGCCTCTGAGACTGCCAAATTCACGCAGGTATTTCGCCACGTCGGCGTGGTTCCTGACGGGGGCGCCATCTATTTTCTGACACAGCACATAGGCCTGCTTCGCGCTAAGGAGCTCACGATGTCCGGGCGCCGAGTTGATGCCCAGGAAGCGCATGCCTTAGGCTTGGTAAATCGAGTTGTGCCGGACGCGGAGCTCGAAGCCGTTGCACAGGTCTATGCGCGCGAACTCGCCAGCGGCCCCACGTATTCATATGGCGCAGCAAAGAAGCTCTACAAGCAGATGTACCAGCCCACGCTGGAGGCCTATCTGGACGCCGAGTTGTATGCACAAAGCGCAGCACTGATGACGGAAGACCACAAGGAAGGGGTGAAGGCCTTCTTTGAAAAACGCAAGCCCGTTTTCCAGGGCAAATGACCCCAAAAGAAGGACATAAAGTGCCCAATCCGTCAACTCAATCGGCGCCCCTGAGGTCGCTGCTGTTCGTCCCCGGCGACTCGGAAAAGAAAATGACCAAGGCTCAGGGCACGCAGGCGAGCGGGTTGATCCTTGACCTAGAAGACTCGGTTTCAGCCGACAGGACAGACACCGCACGCAGGCTCGTCCGTGAGTACCTGCTGGGCCATGCAGATCGCAAACGCCAGCAGGTGTGGGTCCGGATCAACGCCCTGTCCACCGCCATGGCTTTGCCCGATTTGGCGGCCATTGTGGCGGGAGCGCCGGACGGCATCATGTTGCCCAAGGTGGGGTCCGCTCAGGACGTGGTGGCGCTGGACCACTACCTTACAGCGCTAGAACAACGTGAAGGTCTGGCGCTTGGAAGCATCCGCATTCTGCCCGTGGTGACGGAGACCCCCGAGGCCATGTTCACCCTGAATTCGTACAAAAACTGCTCATCCCGTCTGGCCGGCCTAACCTGGGGCGCGGAAGACCTGTCTGCCGCCCTCGGCGCAGCCAGCAATCGCGTGGTGGGCGGCGAGTACGAGTTCACCTACCAGCTTGCGCGGTCCTTGTGCCTGCTGGGCGCACACGCCGCTGGCGTGCAAGCCATCGAAACCATCAGCACCAACTTCCGGGACCACGAGGCACTGCTAAGCGAGGTGCGGGCCTCGCGCCGTGCGGGCTTCGACGGCAAAATGGCCATCCACCCGGATCAGATCGACACCATCAATGCCGGTTTCGCACCCAGCGATTTGGAACTCGCGCAGGCGCGGGCTATCGTGCAGGCCTTTGAGAGCGCCAAGCTGGGTGCCGGCGCCGTACAACTAGACGGCAGGATGCTCGACAAACCCCACCTGGTACAGGCATTGCGAATGCTGGCCTCGTCAGCGGAGGCGAACCATGGGTGAATTCATCAAGGTGGAAAGAAGTCCACGCAACGCGGCTATACAGATCATCCGTATTGACCGCCCTCCGCGTAATGCGATGACGCTGGAAACGTACCGGCAGTTGCTCGCCGCACTTCGCGAAAGCAGCCTAGATACTTCGGTGTTGTGCGTCATTCTTACTGGCGCTGGCGACAAATCTTTTGTGGCGGGCGGAGATTTGAACGAACACGCGCAACTCGATCCGCAGAGTGCACAGACACGTACCACCTTAATACGAGACGTTTTTGCTGCAGTGCGGACGCACCGGGTACCGGTGATTGCCGCTGTCAATGGCTTCGCGCTCGGCGGCGGCCTGGCATTGATGGCATCGTGCGACATTGTTGTGGCCGCCGACACCGCCAAATTCGGTTTGCCCGAGGTTAAGGTGGGCGTCATGGGCGGTACCCGGCACCTGAGGCGGCTGGTACCCGACAAGGTAGTCCGCATGATGGCCTTCACCGGCAACATGGTGGACGCCAGCTACTTTCACCAGTTGGGGGCCATCCAGGAAGTCGTGCCGCTGGGCGAGCTAATGGACGCAGCCACCAAGATCGCCGAGGAGATCTGCCATTACAGCCCGGCTTGCATCAAGCTCATGAAGGAAACCATTAACCTCACCGAGCACATGGATCTGGACGAGGGCTACCACGTGGAGTGCTTTGCGACCTCCATCATCAAGTCCAATCCCGAGGCCAAGGAAGCGCTGGCGGCAGTGCTTGAGAAAAGAAAGCCGAATTTCAAAATCGGTTGAGCTGAAGCAAAGCCTACGGGACGCGATTGTTTGCGCACAGTGGCTGTAGCTCTACCCCAAAAGTGGAAAACTGAGCCAGTCTATTGCGCCGACAACAAGCCGTCAGACCCAACCCAAAAAAGCCCGTCACTAAGATGCGTGTGAAAACCGGCCACATCGACAAATTCCTATAGTGGGCGCAGCTTGCGCGGCAATGCCTGTTCAGGTTCTACATCGGCTGGGAATCGGCGAAAACGCTTGAAATTGAGGTGTTTTAGAGAATTTCGATGTGAAAAAACTCGGATAGCCGCGATTTTTGGCATATCGATAGCATCTTGGGGTGATGTGGCAGGTTTTGACAAATCTTACTGATGGCCCCGATTGGCGCAGTTGCGCTTTAACGCAAGATAGCCATGAAAATTGTGCTAATAAATGGCTTGTTCATGCTAATATTTAGCATGAATATCAGTTCGGCGCTTTTTACGGATAGCCAATCACGCCTCTACGTCTGGCTGTTTGGTCAACCAGACCGCGCCTACCACCTCAACGAGCTGCGCCGCCTTACCGGCCTGGGCAGCGCCTCTTTGCAGCGGGAGCTCAACCGATTAGCCACGGCAGGGCTGGTCGATGCGCAAGCGGTGGGCAACCTGCGCCGCTTTCAAGCCAATCCGCAATCCCCAGTCTATGCTGAACTGGTCGCCTTGACGCGTAAGACGCTAGGGACAGTGCCAGTGTTGCGCGATGCCTTGCAGCCCTTGCAACCTAATTTGCAGTCAGCCTGGGTATATGGTTCGGTCGCCAAACAAACCGACACCAGCAGCAGCGACATTGACGTGATGCTGATGGGTAACGATTTGCTGCTCA
>CAJAXU010000588.1 GCA_903948045.1 uncultured beta proteobacterium
CCGGTACCTGTTTGATCAATGCCGACGGCTACTGCTGGTGCGGCCAAAAGTGGAACGGCAGCGTCATGTGCGCCCCCGCCGCCATGGGCGACGCTGCCACCACCCCGGCCGAGACGCCGGGCGCCGAGCCGTCTGACCCGGCATGACGGCACCTGTGGCGACCGCACCACCGGCCTGGGCCAGCTGGCTCGGTGCCGGCGGCTTGATCCCGTTTGCGGTGCTGGCACTGGCGCTCTGGTGGCCCGAGTTGGGTCACCAGGCCTTCATCAGCCAGGCACTGGCAAGCTATGGCGCCACCATCGCCAGCTTTCTAGGCGCCATCCACTGGGGCCTGGCCATGCGCGACCACCCTGGTGCGGGGGCCGGCCCCTACCTGTGGGGCGTAACGCCCAGCCTGATGGCCTGGCTGGCGCTGCTGCTGCCGCCCGCTGGGGGCTTGCTCGGCCTGGCCGTGCTGCTGGGGCTGTGCCTGCTGGTGGATGCGCGCCGCTACCCGCACTACCAGCTGCAGGCCTGGCTGCCGCTACGCCGCCGCCTGACCCTGTCGGCCGGCCTGAGCTGTCTGGCCGGGGCTGCGGGTTTGCTGCGGTAGCAGCCAAAATAACCAGCGTGAACCCCCACGACATCAGGAGTCACCCTTATGAAAATCACTGTTGAAACCCTCATCAAGGCGCCCGTCGGCAAAGTCTGGAGCGCCTACACCACGCCCGCCGACATCACGCAATGGAACGCGGCGTCTGATGATTGGCACACCACCACATCGACGGTCGACCTGCGCGTGGGCGGGTCATTCTCATCACGCATGGAGGCCAAAGACGGCAGCTTCGGCTTTGACTTTGCCGGGACGTACACCAAGATCGTGCCCAATGAATTGATCGAGTATGCGTTTGGCGACCGGGTTTGTACGGTGGCGTTCATGGCCGGCAACAATGGTGTCACGGTGCGCGTCACGTTCGATGCTGAAACCGAAAACCCCGTGGAGCAACAGCGTGAGGGGTGGCAGGCCATCCTCCATAATTTTGCCAAGCACGTTGAAGCGCATCCCTGACATCATGTCCGTCATCCTAGAAGGTGGCTGCCTCTGCGGCAAGGTTCGATTCCGTGCCAACCAGCCGCCCGCGCGTACCTTTGCCTGCCACTGCAAGTTCTGCCAACGCGTAACGGGCACGTCCTTCTTTGCGGAATCGATCTTCCCGTTGGATGCCGTCCAGTTCAATGACGGTGAGCTGAGTCGGTACGAGCATGTGTCGGACGGCAGCCAGAAAAAAGTCTTTGTTCACTTTTGCCCAAGCTGCGGCACCACCGTCGGGCTGACCTTCGAGCGCTGGCCGGAGGTGCGTGCCATCGCGCGCGGCTGCTACGACGACCCCAATGCCGTTGACATCACCAGCCACATCTGGACGGCGTCGGCCCAGACCGGGGTGGTTCTGCCGGCGGGCATTGAGTGCTTTGCCGGAGCGCGGGCCCGGCTCGATGGTCAAGCTGAGCAGGCCACAAAACATGACAGGCCGGTCATGGCGCGGCCTAGTGACTCCTAAGCGGCGGCCCGCGCCAGCATGACCAAGTGCCCTTTGGTGCGATAAAAACACTATTCCATCAACCCCATGACCTGGACAACAGTTCGTCCAGTGCATCGGCAATGGTTTGCCCCCTTATGAGCCAAAGACCCGACCACCTCACCCAGTTGGTCGAGAGCAACCGACACCACCGTTGCCGACAGCTTGTTGGTGTGGGCCTTGGCCTGCGCCACGGATCAAGCCTTGGGCGGAAACCTGTGGAACATGAAGAACTCATCGTCTTTTGTCCAGCCTCTCGCGTGGTACAAGTCTTGGGCTGGCACATTGGGTTGAGCCACGTTCAGGCTGACTCGGCAGGCGCCAAAGCTCCAGGCGTACTGCTCTACCGCCTGCAGCAAAGCCGTGGCCACACCGGCCCGACGCCCAGCTACCGACACGAAAAGATCATTGAGGATGAACACCCGTGCAAGCGCTGTGGACGAGTAACTCGGATAGAGCTGCGCCATGCCCACGGCTTGTTCATCAAGGAATGCCAAGAAGACGACCGACTCGCCATGATCGAAGCGCTCGCGCAGAAACGCACGGCAGGCATTCAGGTCCGATGCTTTGCCTTGAAACTGCCGGTATTGGTCGAAGACCGCCGCGACATCATCTAGGTCAGCGAGAACAGCTTGGCGGATAACAGCGGACTTCATGGGCGAGGGACTGTCGCTAGGAACAGGTCAGGTCACCCAGTCATACGCCACCGTCACTGGCGCATGGTCTGAGAACTTCTCGCCCTTGTAGATCTCCACGTTGCGCGCGCCAGCGGCCAGTTGCGGCGTGGCCAGGTGGTAATCCAGCCGCCAGCCCACGTTCTTGGCGTAGGCTTGGCCGCGGTTGCTCCACCAGGTGTAGGCCTCGTCAGTAGCGCTGGGGTGGAGTTGGCGGTACACATCCACCAGACCAGCCTCGCCCAGCAGCCGGCTCATCCAGGCGCGCTCTTCGGGCAGAAAGCCGGAGTTTTTGCGGTTGCCTTTCCAGTTCTTCAGGTCGATTTCCTGGTGCGCAATGTTCACATCGCCCACCAGAATAAAGTCGCGCTCGGCCTTGAGCTTGAGCAGGTGCGGGTAGAACTCATCCAGAAAGCGGAACTTGGCCTGTTGCCGCTCTTCGCCTGAGGAGCCGCTGGGGAAATAGGCGCTGATGATGCTGTGTTTGGCGCGCGGCGTGTCAAAGCGCAGTTCCACGTAGCGGCCCTCGGCGTCAAACTCGCCCGAGCCGTAGCCGGTGCGCACATCGCTGGGCGCCAGCCGGGTGTACAAGCCCACGCCCGAGTAGCCTTTCTTCTCGGCAAAATGGAAGTAGCCCTGCAGCCCAGCCAGCTGCTCGAAGCGGCCCTGCACGTCTTCAGCCTGGGCTTTCACCTCTTGCACGCCCATACAATCGGGCGCGGTTTTGGCCAGCCAGGCTTCGAGCCCTTTGCTGCTGGCGGAGCGGATGCCGTTGAGGTTGAGACTGGTCAGTTTAAACAAGGAAATTCCCCATGTCAGAGCGTGTTGCGGCCAGTTCAAACCCTGTGGAGGCACAGGACGCGCTGGCGCGGGATTTTGTGCAGTTTGCGCTGGATTGCGGCGTGTTGCGCTTTGGCGAGTTCAAGACCAAGGCCGGGCGGCTGAGCCCCTATTTCTTCAACGCCGGCCTGTTTGACGATGGCGCCAAGATGGGTCGGCTTGCCGCATTTTATGCGCAGCGCCTGCTGGCCAGTGGGCTGCAATTTGACATGATTTTTGGCCCGGCCTACAAGGGCATTCCGCTGGGGGTGGCGCTGGCGGTGGAGCTGGCACGGCTGGGCCACAACGTGCCCTTTGCCTACAACCGCAAAGAGGCCAAGGACCACGGCGAGGGCGGCACGCTGGTCGGCGCCCCGCTGCAGGGCCGGGTGCTGATCGTCGACGATGTGATGAGCGCCGGCACCGCCGTGCGTGAGTCGATTGCGCTGATCCAGGCCGCCGGCGCCACGCCGCACGCGGTGGTGATCGCGCTGGACCGGCAGGAAATGGCCACCGAAAAGCAGCCCGACGGCAGCACCTTGGACGTACCCTACAGCGCGGTGCAGTACGTGCGCCAGCAACTCGGCCTGCAGGTGTGCGCCATTGCCGAGCTGTCCGATCTGCTGGCTTATCTGGCCGCCTCAGCGGGCGGGGCGCCACACAGCCACCTGGCGGCGGTGCAGGCTTATCGGGATCGCTACGGGGTGAGGTAAGGACAACGGCCAAGGCGTGATGAAGCGTAAATACGTCAATCACGCTTCAAATGTGATGCGAGAAAGACTAAACTGCGCTTCATATGACCATTTGGCAATCTCCGCAATGGCCCGCATTCCAAGTCGACCTGGCTGTGCTGGCGCCGGCATTGTCCGCGGCGCGTTTTTCCCAAGGCCGTGCGATAGGCCTGGCAAACCACCTGCACCTGGTGGCGCTGGGCGAGTTGCAGCTTCAGGGTTGGGCGGAGGAGGCGGTGGCAACTGCCCAAATTGAGGGCGAAACACTTCAGGTACTTTCGGTGCGAGCCTCCGCCGCCAGACGGTTGGGCCTGGACGCCGGGCCGGAGCAGCGTGACGCCAGAACGGAAGCCACACTCGATGTCTTGCAGGCGGCGCTGCTGCACGGCCCTCAGGCGTTGACGCACGAGGCCCTCTGGGCCTGGCAGGCGGCCTTGTTTCCAAGCGGCTACAGTGGCTTGCAAGCCATAGTGACCGGTGCCTACCGTCGCCACGCTGAGCCCATGCAAATCGTAACGCCACGATTGGGCAAGCCCGACATCGTGCATTACCAGGCGCCCGACTCAGCCCAAGTGATGGCCGAGATGACGCAGCTGCTGGCCTGGTTCAACGCGTCGCTTGGCGTGACCGATGGCTTGGTGCGCGCGGCCCTGGCCCACGTGTGGCTGGAAGCCATCCACCCGTTTGAAGACGGCAACGGCCGTGTGGGCCGCGCCTTGGCTGAACTGGCCCTGGCGCAGGACCTGCAAACCAAGCAAAGGCTGTGGAGTATTTCCAAACAGCTGTGGCAAGACCGAACAGGCTACTACGCCCAATTGCAGGCGGTCACTGGGCAAGGCGATCTTGATGTAACGCCGTGGGTAACTTGGTTTGTCAATTGTGTTCAAGCTGCCGCGGACAGCACCTGGCAGCACATGCAAGTGGCCGTGCAGAAAACCCGGTTTTGGACGGCCCTGCGCGAGCGAGCGCCCGAACTCACCGCAACACAGGCCAAAGCGGTGGACAAGCTCTACGACGCTGGCCCCGGAGGCTTTGACGGCGGTATGAGCACCGCGAAGTACAGCCACCTGTGCCGCGTGTCGCGGGCCACCGCCTATCGCGAACTCAGCAAACTATGCGAACTGGGCGTCCTAAGCCAAAGCGGCGTGGGTCGGGGCACCCGATATGCCTTGCGTCCCGAAGTGTCCAGCTGAGCGGGCGCTGGCCTGTTTAGACACCGTAGTACCGGTCAGCCCGGTGGTTGACGCCAATCACCAGATTCAGGGCGAGCGCACCGACCAGTGACAACAAGACCCGCGACGGGGTGGTCACTGCCAAAGCAGCCAGCAGGATGACGCCGTCTACGGCCATTTGCACATGGCCGGCACGCCAGCCCCGGGATTTCTGCAGATAGACCGCCATGATGGTGACGCCGCCCAGGCTAGCGCCATGGCGGATCAGGATCAAGATGCCGGTGCCCGCCAGCAGGCCGGCCATGACAGCGGCAAACCAAGGGTTCAGGTGGGTGAAGCCAATCCATTGCGGTAACAGGGCCACGTTTGCCGACAGCATGGCCACGGCGGCAAAGGTCTTGAAGGTAAAGACAGCGCCCAGGCGGCGCCAACCAAACACATAAAACGGCAGGTTGACCACAAACAGAACGCCGGCCAGAGGCCAGCCCCACACGTAGTGGATCAGAAAGGCCACACCCGTGGTGCCGCCGGTGAACAGGCCCGCCTCGCGAAACAGGCACACCGCCAGGGCCACCAGCAGGCAACCCACCAGCAGGGCCTGCAGGTCCTCCAGCCAGGTGTGCGGTGTGTGGGGGTGCGGCGCCAGGTCCGCCACCGGGGCGATGGCTCAGCCCAGTTTGGCCTTCAGCAAGTCGTTCACCTGCTGCGGGTTGGCCTTGCCGGCGCTACCCTTCATGATCTGCCCCACCAGCGCATTGAGCGCCTTGGCGTTGCCGGCGCGGTACTCGGCCACGTTTTTGGCGTTGGCGGCGATCACGGTGTCGACAATGCCTTCAAGCGCGCTGCTGTCGTTGAGCTGACGCAGGCCTTTGGCTTCGATCAGCGCGTCCACCTGCGTGCCTTCGCCGCTCCACAGCGCGTCAAACACCTGGCGCGCGGCGTTGTTGGAGATGGTGCCGTCCTGGATGCGGGTGATGAGCGCGCCCAGTTGCGCAGCGCTGACCGGGGCCTGCTCGATGCCCAGGTCGGCCGCATTCAGGCGGCGCGCCAGCTCGCCAGTGATCCAGTTACCGGCCAGCTTGGGCTGACCGCAGGCCTGCGCTGCAGCTTCAAAATACGTTGCAATGGCGCGGCTCTGGGTCAGGGCTGTGGCGTCATAGTCTGACAACCCGTACTGGCTGGCAAAGCGCTGCGCCATCACCCGCGGCAGCTCGGTCATGCCGGCACGCACCTGGTCCACCCAAGCTGGGGCTATCACCAGCGGCGGCAGGTCGGGGTCGGGGAAATAGCGGTAATCGGCCGCGTCTTCCTTGCTGCGCATGGCGCGGGTCTCGCCGGTGTCGGGGTTGAACAGCACGGTGGCCTGCTGGATGGCGTGGCCGTCTTCGATCTGCTCGATCTGCCAGCGCACCTCGTAGTCGATGGCCTGCTGCATGAAGCGAAAGCTGTTCAGATTTTTGATCTCGCGCCGGGTGCCCAGTGCCGCGCCCGGCTTGCGCACCGACACGTTGGCGTCGCAGCGGAAACTGCCCTCCTGCATGTTGCCGTCGCAAATGCCGATCCAGGTCACGATCTTGTGCAACTCTTTGGCGTAGGCCACGGCCTC
>CAJAXU010000589.1 GCA_903948045.1 uncultured beta proteobacterium
CCTACCCGTGCCAGACCCACAGCCTAGCGACCTGGATGACTTGCCCTCTTTCCTGAAAGCCAAGCGCGTGCACGACAGCCAGGTTGACCATGACGCAGTACTCTGGTCGCTTAAACCAGAACGCGAACAGTTGCGCAGGCTGTGTGCCTACTACATGGCCAACGTGTCCATGATCGACGAAGCGCTGGGCAAGTTGCTCAAAACCATGGAGAACAAGGGCTACCTGGATGACTCGCTCATCATCTTTTGCTCGGACCACGGCGAAGCCCTGGGCGAGCACGGTCTGTCGCAAAAATGGTCCATGTACGACGCTGTCACGCGCGTGCCAGCGATTTTCTGGGCGCCCGGCGAAGTACAACAAGGGCAACGCCTTGACGGCTTATGCCAGCTGTTTGACATTGGCGCGACGGTGCTGGACTGGGCCGGTGCGCCCATGCCTCCTGGCGTGCAAGCCAAAAGTCTGCTGCCCGCCTTACGCGGCGAGGCCTGGAGCGGCCGCAGCGCGGTTTTTTCGGAGCAGGCTGGCGACGTGGCCCTGACGGGCGCCAGCCTCTTTACGATGGTCCGCGAAAAACGCTACAAGCTGGTCCACATCACAGGCAGCACCGAAGGCCAGTTGTTTGACCTTCAGCAAGACCCCGGCGAACTTCACAACCTGTGGGAAGACCCCGCCCACCACACCGATCGGCTTCGACTGCTGCATTTGATACTCGAGTGGCGTATGCAAAGCTCGGTGCAAACCATGGCCTTGATGGCCAGCGCAAGGTAAGCCCCCAATCATGAACAACCATGATGCTGGCTTGATGATGCTAGATGACAAACAGATCCAACGCTTTAAGGAGACAAAGATGACGACGAGATTTATTCGCAGACTTGCATTTGGGCTGATGACCGGGACCAGCCTGGCTCTTTTTTCGTACTCAGCCATGGCTTGGCCAAACAAGCCCATGCAGCTGCTGGTGGGCTTTCCTGCAGGTGGATCGGTGGATGTACTGGCCCGCGCTTTCAGTGACGTCTTGTCGCGCCAACTCGGTCAAAGTGCTGTGGTCGTTAACCGCGACGGCGCCGGCGGCACCATTGCCACTGGTTTAGTTGCTAAAGCTGATGATGCGCATACTTTAATGTTTGGCCCGGCCGGCCCGCTGGTGCTGCAGCCACACATTAAGACCAGCCTTCCGTACAAGTCCGGCGACATGATCGGCATCTGCCAGACGTTCGTGAACAACTACGCCCTGGTGACCCCGCAGGGCAGCAAGTACCGCAGCCTGAGCGACGTCCTCAACGACCCGGACGCCAAGGGTGCCGGCGTGACCTACGGAGCCGGCGGCATTGGCACTATGCCTCACATCGGGGCCGTGATGTTCTCGCAGCAAAGCGGCGCAGCGATGCGTGTGATTCCTTACCGCGGCGACCCGCCCATGACCGTGGCACTGAAGTCGGGCGAGTTGCAGTTGGCCGTGCTGTCGGTTGGCGCAGCCCAAACCCAGGGCTTTCGCATACTGGGCGTCTTCACCCCCAGCCGCCTGCCGGAAGCACCCGACGCACCGACCATGACCGAGCAAGGGGTGCCGGTGGTGGCCCAGGTGTTTGGCGGTCTGTACGCGCCCAAGGGCCTGCCTCCAGACGCGATCAAGGCCTTGCAAGGCGCATGCCAGGAGGCGGTGCGCAGCGAACGCTACGTGAGCGCCACCAAAGCCTCACAGCAGGAAGTGCTTTACCGCGGCAGTGATGCCTTCAGCAAGGCGCTGGCCTCGGAGTACGAGACCATGGGTCAGACTCTGCGCAAGGCCAACCTCAAGCTCGATTGACCCTGATGACCCAGCCCCCCTCATTCGGCGGCCGCATCGGCCGCACCTGGCGTGAATCACAGCCCTGGTGGCCTGCACCCGAAACGGCGCCCGCAGGCGCGCCCAACATCCTGTTCATCGTGCTGGACGATGTCGGCTACTCCGATCTCGGCTGCTACGGCTCCGAAATCGAGACCCCGCGTATGGATGCTCTGGCCAACGGTGGTGTGCGTTACAGCAATTTCCACGTGACGGCCATGTGCTCGCCGACCCGCGCTGCGCTGATCACGGGTCGCAACGCCCATGCGGTGGGCATGGGTGCCATCGCAGAGTGGTCGACCGGCTTTCCAGGCTACCAGGGCCGCATCAAGCCGCAGGCCGCTACGATTGCGCAGATGCTGGCACCACATGCCTACAGCAGCTATGCGGTTGGCAAGTGGCACTTGGCCAACATGGGCGACTACCCGACTGGCGGCTCACGCGACTTCTGGCCGCTGGGCAAGGGATTCAACCGCTGGTACGGTTTCCTGGGCGGCTTCATCGATCACTGGAACCCCGACCTGCACGAGGACAACCATCCGGTGCAGCGTGAACCGCGCGAGGGCTACCACCTGACAGCGGACCTCGTGGACCACGCTATCGGCTACGTGCGTGACCATGTCACATCCGCCCCAGGCAAGCCCTGGCTCACCTACCTGGCCTTGGGCGCAGGTCATTGGCCGCTGCACGTGCCGCAAGATTGGATCGAAAAATACCGAGACCGCTACAACGCCGGATGGGATGCGGTGCGCGAGCAGCGACTGGCGCGCCAGAAAACAATGGGCCTGGTGCCCGCCGATACCCCGCTGGCCCCCCCCAATCCGAATGTGCAAGCCTGGGCATCGCTGTCGCCGCCGGAGCGCGCACTGTGCGCCAGATTGCAGGAAACCTACGCGGGCTTCCTCTCCCACGCCGACGCGCAGATCGGCCGACTGGTGGACTACCTGGCCTTGACGGGTCAACTGGAAAACACGGCCATCGTGCTGCTATCGGACAACGGCGCCTCAGGCGAAGGCGGCCCGACCGGTGCCGTCAACATCCGCCGGCATATGAGCATGGAGCGCGAGACGATCGACTACGGCCTGGAACAGATCGACAAGATCGGCAGCCAGTACTCCTTCCCGCACTATCCGATGGGATGGGCGCAAGCATCCAATACACCGCTCAAGTGGTTCAAGCGCAACACCCATGGCGGCGGAATTCGCGCGCCTCTGGTGGTCCACTGGCCCGCACGAATCCGCGAATGTGGCGGCATTCGTCACCAATATCACCACGTCAGTGATGTGGTTCCCACCTTGCTGGATGCCGTGGGCGTGCAACCGCCCGAGGTCCACGAAGGTCACGCGCAGATGCCACTGCACGGTATCAGCATGGCTTACTCTTTCGACAGGGCCGACCTGCCGACGCGAAAGCAGATCCAGCACTTCGAGATGGCCGGCGACCGCGCGATCTGGCACCGCGGCTGGAAAGCGGTGGCCCGCCATACCAAGGGTGAGGACTTCGATACCGACCGCTGGGAGCTTTATCACCTGGACCAGGACTTCGCCGAGATCGAGGACCTTGCGAACCAGCATCCGCAGAAAGTGCGAGAACTGGTCGACCTGTGGTGGGAAGAGGCGCATCGTTACGGCGTGTTGCCACTGGACGACCGCGACGTTGAACGCTCGCTGGAGTGGTCGCGGCGGCAGGTCCCCCGAAGCTTCAAATTGCAAGCCGGGATGGCCCGTCTGGACCGACAGCTGGTGCCGCCGATCAACGACCGCAGTTGGCGCCTGCGGGCGCATCTGCGTGAAGTGCACGCTGCAGCCCACGGCATCGTGGTGGCCTGCGGCAGCCGCTTCGGCGGTTACCAACTGCACTGCCAGGACGGCAAGGCCGTCTTTACCTATGCCGTCCATGAGAGCTTGTCACACCGCCTGGAGGTCCCCCTGCCCTTGGGCAGCGCCACGGTAGAGGCAACCTTCACCCGCACCGGAGAACGCGCCGGCCGATTCGACTTGTGGGCCAATGGGGCACACGGCGGCACGGCGCAAGTCGCCCGTACCTGGCTGATCTTCGGCATGAGCGGGGGCCTGACCTGCGGCCAAGGCAACGTTCCAGTGACAGACGAATGCCTGCCACCGGCCGAGGTGTCTGGTCTGATCATCGAGGAAGTGGTCGTCGAGGTAGACGCTGATTCGCAGGCCGAGATGAACGCCTTTGGGGCAGCCATCCAGGAACAATGACCCCAACACCCTCTTCATCATGGCTGACGGCCATCCCAGGGCCTGGGCCCGCATGACGCAGCTGCTGGAAGCCACGATGCTGGAGATCGGCGACGACATGCTGCACCGGCCTTGAGCGGCCCGCCCCCGGATAAACCCTGATGACACGGTGGCACGTGGATTGCTAGTATCTCGTCAATTACTTGACTAAACGGTCAGATTTTTTGACAGGAGCTGTTCCGGTGCCTATCCCATCCGCCCCCGACATCCGCGCCGGCCGCCTAAGCGCGGCCGACTACGCCCGCAACTTTGCCGACGCTAGCCCGCCTTTGACGCAGGCCCAGGCGCTGCTAGAGGCCGAGCGCTGCCTGTACTGCTATGACGCACCCTGCGCCATCGCCTGCCCCACCAGCATCGATGTGCCGTCGTTCATCAAGCGCATTGCCGACGGCAACTTGCGCGGTTCGGCCCGCACCATTCTGGAGGCCAACCCGCTCGGCGGCATGTGCGCCCGGGTCTGCCCGACTGAGAACCTGTGCGAGGCGGTGTGCGTGCGCAACACGCAGGAAGGCAAGCCCGTGCAGATCGGCCGGCTGCAGCGCCACGCGGTAGACGCCCTGATGGCCAGCCCCCGGCCTCAACTGTTCAGCCGCGCCGCGCCCACAGGCAAAACGGTGGCGGTGGTGGGCGCCGGCCCGGCTGGCCTGGCCTGCGCCCACACCCTGGCGCGGCTCGGCCACGCGGTGGTGCTGTACGACGCGCAGCCCAAGGCCGGTGGCCTGAACGAGTATGGGCTGGCCAGCTACAAGACGCCAGACAACTTTGCGCAACAAGAAATCCAATGGCTGCTCGACATCGGCGGCATCACCCTGCACCAGGGCTGGCGGCTGGAGACCACGGCCCAGCTGGACGCCCTGCGCCAGGACCACGATGCGCTGTTTCTGGGCATGGGCCTGCAGCAGACGCACCGGCTTGGTGTGCCGGGCGAACACCTGGGCGGCGTGCAGGATGCGGTGGACTTCATCGCCACCCTGCGCCAGACGCCCAACTTGGCCACGCTGCCGGTCGGGCGCCGGGTGGTGGTGATTGGCGGCGGCATGACGGCGGTGGACGCCGCGGTACAGAGCAAGCTGCTGGGGGCGCAAGAGGTGCACATGGTGTACCGGCGCGGCCCAGAGGGCATGTCCGCGTCTGGGGCAGAGCAGGAGTGGGCGCAGACCCATGGCGTCACCATCCACCACTGGCTGGCGCCCGAGGAAATTGTGGGCGCCGATGGCCAGGCCCGCGAAGTGCGCTTTGCGCGCCAGGCCCTGGTGGACGGCAAGCTGCAGGCCACCGGCGAGACCACCACCCTGCCCGCCGACATGGTGCTCAAAGCCATTGGTCAGCGGCTGGGCAACCCAGTGCTGGCGCAGGCAGGACTGTTATTGCAAGACGGGCGCATTGCCACCGACGGCAGGGGCCAGACCAATCTGGACGGCGTCTGGGCCGGTGGCGACTGCCGCGCCGGTGGGCTGGACCTGACGGTGGAGGCGGTGGAGCACGGCAAACAGTCGGCCCACGCCATCCACCAGCACCTGTCGGCCTGAGGCCCGGCAACCCTGTTCACGATCCGGAGACCCGCATGGCCAATTTGCACACCACCTTTGCCGGCATTGCCAGCCCCAACCCCTTCTGGCTGGCCTCGGCGCC
>CAJAXU010000590.1 GCA_903948045.1 uncultured beta proteobacterium
AGCATGCGGAAATAGGGGTTGTTTTCGTCGATGCACAACACCTTGTCGGTCTGAAAGCGGTCTGCCTCATACACCACCATGTCCAGCGGCAGGCCCACTGATAAATTGGATTTGAGGGTGGAGTCCATTGACACCAGGGCGCATTTGGCGGCCTCGTCCAGCGGCGTGTCGGGCGTGATGACGCGGTCCAGTACCGGCTTGCCGTACTTGGATTCGCCCACCTGAAAATACGGCGTCTCGGGCGTGGCTTCAATGAAGTTGCCGGCCGAATACACCTGAAAAAGGCGCATGCCCTCACCGGCGATCTGGCCGCCAAAGATCAGCGACACATTGAACTCTACCCCGGCCTGCTTGAGCGAGGCTGCATCACGCTCGTAGACCCGGCGGATGGCCGCGCCCAGCACCCGGGTGGCGTCGAACATGCTGCGCGCGTTCCAGATGGTGATGGGCTCGCCGCCCTCGGCGTCGGCCACCTGCTCCACCTGCAAGATTTCCCGCACCGACTGCGACACGCTCAGGTTGCCGGCTGACAGCAGCACCATGAAGCGCTCGCCCGGTTTTTCATAAACGATCATCTTGCGAAAGGTGCTGATCTGGTCCAGCCCGGCGTTGGTGCGGGAATCGGACAGGAACACCAGCCCGGCTTTGAGTTTGATGGCGACGCAGTAGGTCATGGTTCTGGCGGGCAAAGGCGCAAGTGTAGATGGCCGGGCTGCCGCAAACCGCCTGATAGACTGAGCCGGCATGACCGACACCCCAGCCCCAGTACCGCCGCCGGTTCCGCAGGAACCGCCCTACGCCTGGGTGGTGGTCTGGGCCTGCTTCGGCAGCCTGGCGCTGATCTTTGGCGTGTCGTACTCCTTTGCCGCCTTCTTTGCCTCATTTGCCGCCGAGTTTGCCGCGCAGCGGGCTGATGTGGCCCTGGTCTTTGGCCTGTGCGGGCTGATTTACTTTGTGTTGGGTGTGGGCGGCGGCATGCTGGCGGACCGGTTTGGCCCGCGGGCGGTGTGCATGGCCGGCATGGTGTTCATCGCGGCCGGTCTACTGGGCACCAGTCTGGCGCAGTCCATGGCGACGGTGTACCTGTGCTACGGCGTGGGCATTGGTATTGGCATTGCGCTGGTGTACACGCCGTCCATCGCCTGCGTGCAGCCCTGGTTCACGCGCCGGCGCGGCCTGGCGGCCGGCATTGCCAGCGCTGGCATTGGCGCGGGCACACTGGTGGTGCCGCTGCTGGCCTCTGGCGCCATTGCCTGGCTGCAGTGGCGCGATGCGCTGCGCCTGATGGCACTGGCGGTGCTGGTGCTGGGCCTGGGTTGTGCCGCCCTGATGCGGCGCGCCCCGGTGGCCCAGGCCACCCAGGGTGGCGCCAACTTGCCGCCCTGCCACACCCTGCGCGAGGCGCTGCACAGCCGCAAGTTCTGGTGGCTGTACCTGGGCGCGGTGCTGGCAGCGCCTTCCATGTTTGTGCCCTTTGCCCATGTGTCGGCGGCCGCGCGCGACGCCGGCATTGACGCGGCCCAAGCGGTCGGGCTGGTGGGCCTGATTGGTATAGGCAGCCTGATCGGCCGCTTTGCCATCGGCGCGCTGGCCGACCGACTGGGCCGCAGCCTCACCCTGGCACTGATGCAAGGCGCCATGGGCGCCTCGTACCTGCTGTGGGCGGGGGCAGCCAGCTACCCTTTGTTTGCGCTGTTCGCGCTGTGCTTTGGCCTGAGCTATGGCGGCATCGTGTCACTGCTGCCGGCCCTGTGCATGGATTACTTTGGTGCGCGCGCCGTGGCCAGCATCATCGGCATGCTGTACAGCGGCGCGGCCTTGGGCAACCTGCTCGGCCCGGTGCTGGCCGGCCTGGTGTTTGACCACACTGGTAGCTATGGCTTAGTGATCTGGGTCTGCCTGGCACTGTCTGCATTGGCCACAGGGGTGTCGGCGCGTTTGGTGGCAGGTCAGCGCAAGGATTTAGCCAGGCTGTAAGCCACGATGGCGTTGGCATGGCCATGGCCCATGCCGTGTTCGGCCTTGAGCCAATTCACGATCTCCATGTGCTTCATGCCGGACTGCTGCCCCACCAGGCTCAACCAATGCTCAATCGGGAAGCCGTACTTCTTCTCGATCGACGGGAAATAGGACGCCGGGCCGGTGATTTTTTGCGGTGTAGTCATGGTGCGCTTGATTTTGCCAGCGAAAACCTGGGTCAGCACGGCAGCGTCAACAGTCTGTCCTCCAGCCAGTCCACCGAGAACCGGCCCACAAGGCGACTTCAGAAAAAGCCTAAGACGGCCAAAATTTTCTACGGAAGTGCTTCCGACAACTGACTTTTCTTGAATGTTTTAGGCTGAAAATATAGTTATTGAAACCACAATTAAATATGGTTAGAGTAACCATATGAAGGCAAAGCGGATTTTCTACGACAAGGCGGTTCTGCCTGACGGCTCCATCGTTGAAATGACGATCTGGCAACTTCCAAAACCATCATCGGAAAGACCGCATGGGCTGAAATACAGCCTGTTTTATGGTCGCGATGGTTTACGTATTGTGGGATATGACAATGAACGTGGAAAAGGTGATCACAAGCACTTGGGCGAGATGGAAACTCGTTACAGGTTTGTGAGCGTGGAGAAACTGGTGGCCGATTTTTTGGCCGACGTATAAAGGGAGACAAATGAGCGCAACTCATACAGTGCAGGTAAATGTGTGCAGTCTGGCCGAGATGGGAAAGAGATTTTCCAAAGCCTGGAATCAGGCCGCTGCTGGTGAGCAAGTTGACGAAACGAATGTGACCTTTCTTGACGTCCAAACCATGCTGGACACACTATCGCCCCGTCGCCTTGATCTGCTACGCCATGTTCGCCAATATGGCGCCAGCAATGTCAGGGAACTGGCACTTGCGCTGGCACGTGATTACAAAAACGTACATCAGGATGTTGCGGTTCTGGAAGCAACCGGTTTGCTGATCCGCGACGGTCGAAAGCTGTCTGCACCTTGGGACGAATTGCAGGCGAATGTTTCATTGCTGCCGCCCCTTAGACCCCTGCCAGTTTCTTGAGCTGGTACAGCGCCTCCAGCGCCTCGCGCGGGCTTAAAGTGTCGGGGTCAATGCCGGCCAACGCGTGGTCCACGGCGCTGGTTGGGGGTGGGGCCTCGTCGGGTGCGGTGGCAAACAGGTCCACCTGGGCCTGCGCGGCGCTGGCCTGCTGCTCCAGCGCGTCCAGCGTGTGGCGGGCCTGGTTCAGCACGGCGGCGGGCATGCCGGCCAGCCGCGCCACCTGAATGCCGTAGCTGCGGCTGGCCGGGCCGGCCTGCAGCTCGTGCAAAAACACAATGTCGCGGCCCGATTCGGCCGCGCTCACGTGCACATTCACCGCCGCATGATGCGTGGCCGGGAACTCGGTCAGCTCAAAGTAGTGGGTGGCAAACAGGGTGTAGGCCTGGGTGCGGTCGTGCAACTGGGTGGCAATGCTGGCGGCTAGCGCCAGGCCGTCAAAGGTGGAGGTGCCGCGCCCGATCTCGTCCATCAGCACCAGCGACTGCGGCGTGGCGCTGTGCAGAATCTGCGCGGCCTCCAGCATCTCCAGCATGAAGGTAGATTGCGCGTTGGCCAGGTCGTCGGCCGCGCCGATGCGGGTGTGGATGGCGTCAATCGGCCCCAAGCGGCAGGCGCTGGCCGGCACATGGCTGCCGATGCTGGCCAGCAGCACGATCACCGCCACCTGGCGCATGTAGGTGGACTTGCCGCCCATGTTGGGGCCGGTGATGATCTGCATGCGCTGCTTGGGCCCCAAGTGCGTGTCATTGGCAATGAAGCTGCCCCGGCTGGTCTCGGCCAGCCGTGCCTGCACCACCGGGTGCCGCCCGGCGGTGATGTCCAGGCAGGGCTCGCGCACAAACTGCGGTGCGCACCAGTCCAGCGTCAGCGAGCGTTCGGTCAAGGCGCACAGCGCGTCCAGCGTGGCCAGCGCGGCGGCCAGCCTGGTCAGCGCCGGCACCGACGGCTGCAGCTGGTCCAGCAGCTGCTCGTACAGCCATTTCTCGCGGGCCAGGGCGCGCTCTTGCGCACTCAGCGCCTTGTCCTCAAAAGCTTTCAGCTCAGGTGTGATGAAGCGCTCGGCGTTTTTGAGCGTCTGGCGGCGCCGGTAGTCGTCGGGCACCTTGTCGATCTGGCCCTGCGTCACCTCAATGAAAAAGCCGTGCACCTTGTTGTACTGCACCCGCAGATTGGCAATGCCGGTGCGGGCTTTTTCGCGGCCCTCCAGGTCCAGCAGAAAGCTGTCGCAGTTGGTCTGGATGGCGCGCAGCTCGTCTAGCTCGGCGTCAAAGCCGGTAGCGATCACGCCGCCGTCGCGCACCAGCGCTGCCGGCTCGGGGGCGATGGCCTGCAGCAGC
Organism: uncultured beta proteobacterium; assembly: GCA_903948045.1. Taxonomy (GTDB): domain Bacteria; phylum Pseudomonadota; class Gammaproteobacteria; order Burkholderiales; family Burkholderiaceae_C; genus Rhodoferax. Next base: position 4,387 of record CAJAXU010000590.1, read on the forward strand.
AGCTCGGCCGCGCCGGGGGGCGCTGCCAGTTGCGCGGAAATTTGAGCCAAATAGGGCTCCAGCCCTTGTAGCGCGGGCATCATGCGCTCTGTTTTTTGTAGCGTCTGCTGCAGCGCCACGAGTTCGCGCGGTCGCACCTGGCGCAGTGCCAGCCGGGCGGTGATGCGCTCCACATCGCTGCTGCCCTTGAGCGCGTCGCGCAGCGCCTGCCAGGGGCCGCTGCGCAGAGCGGCAATGGCGCCAAGCCGGGTGCGCGCCTCGTGCCGGTCGCGCCGGGGCGTGAGCAGCCAGTTGCGCAGCAGGCGGCTGCCCATGCCGGTGATGCAGCTGTCTAGCAGCGACAGCAGCGTGGGCTGGTCTTCGCCGCGCAGGGTTTGCGTCAGCTCCAGGTTGCGCCGGGTGCTGTGCGGCAGGTCGATCAGTTCGTCATGGCGCTGCACTTTCAGGCTGTGCACATGGCTGAGCGCCCGGCCCTGGGTGTGCTCGGCATAGGCCAGCAGGGCGGCAGCGGCGGCGTGGGCCTGCGGCAGGCCGTCCGCCTGCCAGGCGGCCAGGCTGGCGGCCTGCAACTGCTCTTGCAGCTTGAGCTGGCCCAAGGCGGCGTCAAACTGAAAATCCGGCCGCACCGTGAGTGACACAGCCAACGACAAGCCGGGCAGGGCGCGCAGCCGGCCCTCAAAGGCCGGCGTGGCA
>CAJAXU010000591.1 GCA_903948045.1 uncultured beta proteobacterium
GCAGCGCCTGCGCGACATCTGCACCGCCAACAACATCCTGCTGATTTTTGACGAGGTCATCACCGGCTTTGGCCGCATGGGGGCCTACACCGGCGCCGAGGCCTTTGGCGTCACACCCGACATCATGAACGTGGCCAAGCAGATCACCAACGGCACGCAACCGCTGGGCGCAGTGCTGGCCAGCAAAGACATTTACGACACCTTCATGGCCGCCGGCGGCCCGCCCTACATGCTGGAGTTTGCCCACGGCTACACCTACTCGGCGCACCCGCTGCCCTGCGCGGTGGGACTGGCGGCGCTAGACATCCTGGTGCGCGAAAACATGGTCGACCGCGTCAAGGAACTCAGCCCGCATTTCGAGAACGCGGTGCACGGCCTCAAGGGCGTCAAGCACATCACCGACATCCGCAACTTCGGCCTGGCGGCCGGCTTCACCATCGCCGCTCATCCCGGCGAGCCAGCGCGCAGGCCATATGAGATCGCCATGGCCATGCTGAAAAAAGGCTTTTACGTGCGCTACGGCGGCGATACCATCCAGCTCGCCCCGCCCTTCATCAGCACGCCGGCCCAGATCAGCACCCTGCTCGACGCGCTGGGCGAAACCATCCAAGAAATTGCCTGAGCCACGTTTGTCATCCGAAAGCACCATGTCAACACTCCCCACCATTCCCCACCTGATCAACGGCCAGCGAGTTGCCGGCGGTAGCCGCTCGCAAGACGTGTTCAACCCGGCCACCGGCCACGCCGAAAAGCGGGTGCTGCTGGCCGACAAAGCCACGGTCGAGCAAGCCATTGCCAGCGCGCAAGCCGCCTACCCGGCCTGGCGCGCCACGCCGCCGCTCAAGCGCGCCCGCGTCATGAGCAACCTGAAAGTGCTGCTGGAGCAGCATGCCGACGAGCTGTGCGCCCTGGTCACGGCCGAGCACGGCAAGGTGCTGGCCGATGCGCTGGGCGAGTTGCAGCGCGGCATCGAGAACGTGGAGTACGCCAGTTACGCCCCCGAGCTGCTCAAGGGCGAGCACAGCAAAAACGTGGGCCCGGCCATCGACTCCTGGAGCGAGTTTCAGGCGCTGGGTGTCACCGCTGGCATCACGCCGTTCAACTTCCCCGTGATGGTGCCGCTGTGGATGTGGCCGATGGCGGTGGCCTGCGGCAACACCTTCATCCTGAAACCGTCCGAGCGCGACCCAAGCAGCGCGCTGCGCGTGGCCGAACTGGCGCTGCAGGCCGGCCTGCCACCGGGCGTGCTGAATGTGGTGCAGGGCGACAAGGAATCGGTGGACGCCCTGCTGACCGACCCGCGCGTGAAAGCCGTGAGCTTTGTCGGCTCCACACCGATTGCCGAGTACGTGTACGCCACCGGCTGTGCCGCCGGCAAACGGGTGCAGGCGCTGGGCGGCGCCAAGAACCACGCCGTGGTGATGCCCGACGCCGACGTGGCCAATGCGGTGAGCGCCATGATGGGCGCGGCCTACGGCTCCTGCGGTGAGCGCTGCATGGCAGTGCCGCTGATCGTGGCCGTGGGCGACGCCACAGCCGACGCCATGATCGCC
>CAJAXU010000592.1 GCA_903948045.1 uncultured beta proteobacterium
AAGCGGGTGCTGGAGATTGCCGCTGCGGGCGGGCACAGTGTGCTGATGATGGGGCCGCCAGGCTCGGGCAAGTCGATGTTGGCCCACCGCTTTGCTGGCTTGCTACCGGTCATGACCACGGACGAAGCCTTGCAAAGTGCGGCGGTGGCCAGTTTGGCTGGCCGATTTTCTCTGGCACGCTGGGGCCAGCGGCCCACGGGCAGCCCGCACCACACAGCCAGCGCAGTGGCCCTGGTCGGCGGCGGTTCGCCACCGCGCCCAGGGGAAATCTCCTTGGCCCACCACGGGGTGCTGTTTTTGGACGAACTGCCTGAGTTTCACCGTGCCGCACTGGAAGCCCTGCGTGAGCCGCTGGAGACCGGCAGCATCACCATTTCGCGCGCGGCCCGACGTGCCGAGTTTCCGGCACGCTTTCAGCTGATTGGTGCCATGAACCCCTGCCCTTGTGGTTACCTGGGTGCTACCCAGAAGGCCTGCCGCTGCACGCCCGATCAGGTCAACCGCTACCAGAGCAAACTCAGCGGGCCGCTGCTCGACCGTATCGACCTGCATATCGAGGTGCCGGCATTGGCGCCGGCTGAGTTGGTGCAAGGTGCCGCCGGGGAGTCGACCCAGGCCATCCGGGCGCGCTGTACGGCGGCCCGCGCCGTGGCCATAGCGCGGCAGGGCAAAAGCAACCAGGCACTGCAGGGCCAAGAGATCGACCAGCATGTGCAATTGGACGAGGCTGCCGTGAAATTCATCAATATTGCGGCGGCGCGCCTGGGCTGGTCAGCCCGCAGCACGCACCGGGCGCTCAAAGTTGCACGCACCATTGCTGATCTGGCCGGCGCGCCAAGCGTCCAGGTCAGCCATCTGGCAGAGGCTATGCAGTACCGCCGTGCCCTGCGGGCCACGCCGACCGCATGAACCTGGCCACGCCCGTGGGCCCACGCCTGACGGTCAGCGGGTGACGGCCACCACGACCGCCGAGGCGTCGATCAGTGCCATTGCTGTCTGCCCCACCTTGAGCACCGGCCCGGCGCTGGTGAAGCCGACCAGTTGCAACCCAGAGTCCAGGGTCAGCACCACTTGGCCGCCTTTGGCCGAGCGAGATGTGCGGTTCACCTTGCCCGGCAAGGCGTTGCGGCCATCGGGCAGGTCAGGGTGGGCGACCACCGACACAGCGGTGGCCTTGCACAGGGCCAGCACGGCCAGCCCGGCCGCAAGCCCCAGCAGCTCGCCGCTCTCTCGGGTGATGCGGGCTGACAGCAGGGCGCCGCCAGCCAGGCGCAGTGTCACCCGAACGGCGCCTGCATCCGCTTTGAGCGCCTGCACCGTGCACGGCAGCTGGTTGCGCATGCTCGTGCGCAGGGCCAAGGCCGACAAATCGGACCCCCCGCCAGCAAGTCCCGGGCTGGCGTCGATCTGCGCCAGCACCGCGGTTCTGGCCTGGTTGAGGCGTTCGGCCGCCTCCAGCAAGCGCAGGCCGGCCGGCGTCAGCCGGGCGCCGCCACCGCCAGCACCTCCCACCAGCTTTTCGAGCAAGGGGAGACCGGCCAGATTGCTGAGCGTGTCAAGCGCCTGCCAGGCCGCCCGGTAGCTGACGCCGGCACCCCGCGCCGCCTCAGAGATTGAGCCGACCTGCCCAATGCGCCGCAAGATGTCGATGCGCTTGTCGCTGGACGGGTGGCCGAGCGCGTCGGCCAGAAGCAGTTGGGGTGTCGTCATTGCGGACATTGCGTGTAGTGCCTTGTACAAAGTGGCCAAGCCGCTGGCTATACTGCGCTATTCAAAAAATGAATAGCGAAATGACGTTGAGCGTAACTCATCTGGGCCCTTGCGTCCGGCGACTTGGCTGGGTGCTGGGAATGGCCACGGCTGTGCTGGCGAATGCGGCCGAGGTGAGTGTGGCGGTAGCCGCCAATTTTGCGGCGCCAATGCAAGCCATTGCCCAAGCCTTTGAGCAGGACACCGGCCACAAGGCGGTGCTGGCCTTTGGCTCAAGTGGCAGTTTTTACGCCCAGATCACAAACGGCGCGCCGTTTCAGGTCTTGCTGGCCGCTGACGCCACCACGCCAGAGCAACTGGAGAAGGCCGCTTTGGCGGTGCCGGGCTCGCGCTTCATCTATGCCACCGGTCGACTGGTGTTGTGGAGCAAACAGGCGGCCGGGGTGGATGCCAATGGCGCCGTGCTGAGAGCCGGCAGCTTCCGCAAACTGGCGGTGGCCAACCCCAAGCTGGCGCCCTATGGCGCAGCAGCGTATGAGACCCTGCAGAGCCTGGGCCTGCTGCAGAGCCTGCAAGGCCGCCTGGTGGTGGGCCAGAACATCGGGCAGGCGTATCAATTTGTCGCCAGTGGCAACGCTGAGTTGGGCTTGCTGGCTTTGTCGCAGGTGTACGCGGAGGGCCGCCTCAGCCAAGGCTCTGGCTGGATCGTCCCGGCCCATTTGCACCGGCCGATCACGCAGGCAGCGGTCCTGTTGAAAGCCGGGCGCGACCAGCCGGCTGCCCTTGCCCTGCTGGCTTACCTCAAGGGTGCCAAGGCGCTAAGTGCCATGCGGGCTTACGGCTATGAGCCCTGAGTTCGACCTGGCCACCTGGCGCGCGATTCAGCTCACGCTGGAGTTGGCCAGCCTGACCACATTGATCTTGCTGGTGCTGGCGACGCCCCTGGCCTGGTGGCTGGCCCGAACCCATTCCGCCTGGCGCGCGCCGGTGGCGGCCATCGTGGCCTTGCCGCTGGTGCTGCCGCCCACGGTGCTGGGCTTTTACCTGCTGGTGGCGTTGGGCCCCAATGGCCCCCTGGGTCAGTTCACCCTGTTCATGGGCTGGGGCACGCTGCCGTTCACGTTTGGCGGTTTGCTGCTGGGCTCGGTGATTTACTCCTTGCCCTTTGCGGTGCAACCGATCCAGCATGCGTTTGAGGCCATCGGACGGCGTCCGCTGGAAGTGGCTGCCACCTTGCGAGCCGGGCCCGTGGATGCGTTTTTTTCTGTCGCGCTGCCCCTGGCCCGGCCAGGATTTTTGACTGCCGCGATCCTGAGCTTTGCCCACACCATTGGCGAGTTTGGCGTGGTGCTGATGATTGGCGGCAATATTCCCCAGCAGACCCGGGTGGTCTCGACCCAGATCTATGGCCATGTTGAGGCACTGGAGTACGCCCAGGCCCATTGGCTGTCGGCTGGCATGGTGGCGTTTTCTTTTGTGGTGCTGCTCAGCCTGTCGCTGTTGAGCCGACGCAGCAGCCGGATCTTGCCGTGAGCCGGCCTGACAGCCACATCCGGCTTTGCCTGCGACGCGCGGATTTCTCGCTCGAGGTCGACCTGCGCCTGCCCGGGACCGGCATCACCGTGGTGTTTGGCCCCTCGGGCTGCGGCAAGACCAGCCTGCTGCGCTGCGTGGCGGGTCTGGAGCCTCTGCCCGACGCAAGGGTCTCGATCGCGGGCGAAACCTGGCATGACGCCGCGGCTGGTATCTGCCTGCCGACCTGGCGGCGGCCGCTGGGCTATGTGTTTCAGGAGGCCAGTCTGTTTGAGCATCTGGACGTGCGGGGCAATTTGCAGTTTGGGCTCAAACGCTCGGGCCTGGCCCGCGACGCGGCAGGCTTGGACGCGGCGATTGAGCTGCTCGGCATTGGCGCGCTGCTGCGGCGACGCCCAGACCAGTTGTCTGGTGGCGAACGGCAACGGGTGGCCATCGCCCGGGCGTTGGCAACACAGCCCAAGCTCTTGTTGCTGGACGAGCCGCTGGCTGCCATCGACCATGCCCGCCGGCAGGAGATCCTGCCCTGGCTGGAGCGTTTGCGCGATGAACTGCAGATGCCCATGCTGTATGTCACCCATGCCTCGGACGAGGTGGTGCGGCTGGCCGACACGCTGGTTGTGCTGGAAGCCGGCAGGGTCAGGGCCTGCGGCCCGGTTGGCACGGTGCTGGCTGGCCTGGATGGGCCGGTGGTGATGGGGGAGGACGCCGGTGCTTTGCTCGAAGCGGTGGTGCAAGAGCGCGATCTGCGTTGGCAGCTGGCCAGCCTGGCCTTCCCGGGTGGCACGCTGTGGGTGCGCGACACCGGGCTGCAACCTGGGCGGCGGGTGCGGGTGCGGGTCCTGGCAAGAGACGTGAGCATTGCGACCGAAAAACCCAGCCACACCAGCATTCAAAATCTGCTGCCGTGCGTAGTGCAGGCCGTTGGGCCAGACACTTACCCCTCACAGGCCCTGGTGCGTCTGCAGTGCGGCGATGCCGTGCTGCTGGCCCGCCTCACGGCGCGCGCCGTGGACGCCCTGAGCCTGGCCCCAGGCCAGCAGGTTTGGGCGCAGGTGAAATCGGTGGCGCTGGTCGGGTAGGCCTGCCAGGCCTAACAGACGGCTAAGCGCTGGTAAAGTCCACGCGCAACTCGGGCAGGGGCGTGCCAAAGGCGGCCTGCCACTGCTCGCCCGCCGCCACGGGCCAGGCGTCGGTCCAGGTGCCGGTGGTGACCACGTCGCCCGGCATCAGCTCGGGCGCACCCGGGCATTGCCGCAGTTCGCCCAAGAAATGGTGCAGGGCGCGCAGCGGGTTGTCGAGCACGTTGGCGCCGCAGCCCGTGTCGACCGGGTTGCCGTCTTTCAGCAGCGTCACCTGGCAGGCTGCCAGCAGGGTCTCCAGTTGGCCGGCGTTCGACGCGATGCTCTGTACGGCGAGGCGCGGCCCGACCAGCAGGCGGGCATGCAGGCTGCCGTCGGCCACCGTGTCTGCCGCCTGGAACTTCCAGTCCGGCAGGTGTGATTGCACAATTTCAAAGCCGGGGGCCACCCAGTCGATGGCGGCAAACAGCGCGTCCAACGTGGCGCCAGGGGCCGGGGTGGCGCGCATGCCAAACACCACCTCCGGCTCAATGCGGGGCTGGCAGGTGCCGGCCAGTGCCAGCGCGGCTTGCCCGTCACAAAAGCGCAGCGTGCTGTCATAGACCGTGCCCCAGATCGGCGCGAAGACCTGGTAGCGGGCCCAGATGCTGCGGTTGGTGAAGCCGATCTTGAAGCCGCGCGGCTGCTCACCGCGCGCCAGCCGCAGCGCCCGCACGGCCAGTGCCTGTTGGTAGGCCGCGCGGACGTCAAAACCTGCGGCGCTGCTGGGCGCCACCGGCCAGGGAAGGCCGCTGTCGTAATGGTTGAGCAATTCAAGAGGCGTCACGTCAGCAGCCCGGAAGTTGATGTAAGTCAGATTATCGGCAATTCACCCTGCCAAATGACGTTGCGATGCCCGTTTCAGCCAGCTGTTGCCCCTGGGCTGGCGCATGATGGCCCGGGCTGCTCTGACAGCAGCCCGAACATCACCCACCGGGAGCTTGATTTGTCTCATTACCACGCGGTCGTCTGGATCGACCACTCTGAAGCCCATGTCATGCACATCAGCCGTGACGATGTCGAAAAGTCCATCGTTCACCCTAAGCAACCCCACCAGAAACTGCATGCCTTGGCGGGCAAACCCGGCAGCGGGCGCGCGCCAGAAGAGGCCGATTACTACCACCGTGTCGCCGCGGCCCTGACCGGCGCTGAAGAAATTTTGGTGGTGGGGCCGGCGCAGGCCAAGTTGCAGCTGATCAAGCACATCCATGCCCATCACCATGACATGGCGGCCAAGGTGATCGGCGTCGAAACCGTAGACCATCCCAGCGACGGCCAATTGGTGGCCTACGCACGCAAGTACTTTCACGCGCGCGATCAGATGCTTTAGCGCGACGCGGCCGGTTGCTGAACTGGCCGACGTGCCGGCGC
>CAJAXU010000593.1 GCA_903948045.1 uncultured beta proteobacterium
CCGTAAAAGCGGCCGAACGAGCAGTACAGGAAATCGCTGTAGTAATTGATGTTGTGGTACGAGGTGAACAGCACCGCGTCGAGCTGCTGCGCCACCATGTGCTTGCGCACCTTGGTCATGCGGTTGGCGTACTCTTGCGCGGAAAAGGTGTTCTGTACTTTCTCGCCGTTGCGCAGGCGAATCAGGCTGGGCATGTTTTCAATCATGGTGGCTCTCTGAAGTAGGGGGGGGCAATGCCCAGCGACTTTAGGGGGTGTCTCGGTAGGTCGGCTTGCCATTCGCGACGCTAGGTATCGTATTTGCGCAAATTCAGCCGCAGGTCATCGGGGCGTCATGCATGGGGCAGTGCTTGCCGCTGCGCCTGTGGGCTGTTGGCGTACTGCGCACGGTAGCGGGCAATGAAATGCGCGGTGGAGGCAAAACCACAGGCTGCAGCGATGTCCTCGATGCGGCGGTTGGTGCGCAGCACCGAGCGGCGGGCGTGCGCCAGGCGGGTTTCGAGGTATTTTTTGGCCGGGCTGGTCAGCAGGTGGTCCCGAAACAGGCGTTCGAGCTGGCGGCGCGAGATCTTCAGGTAATCGGCAATTTCGCCCGGGCTCAGCGGCTCCTCGACATTGCTTTCCATGATTTCCAGCGCCTCCAGCAGCACCTCGGGGATGTTGGCGTAGCGGTAGCGCAGCGGCAGCGACTGGTTTTCGTCCGGGCTGCGTTGGTAGGACACCAGTAGGTCGGACACCTGCTGCGCCAGCTCCCGGTTGCCGGGCGGGCGGCGTAACACAAAGGTCATCAGGTCCAGCGGGCTGACGCCACCGCTGCATGTGTAGCGGTCGCGGTCGATCTCGAACAGGCGGTTGGACACCAGCAGGTCGGGAAACTCGGCCAGCAGGGTGTCGCGGTCCTCCCAATGGATGGTGCAGCGGTAGCCTTTGAGCAATCCAGCCTTAGCCAGCACATAGCATCCGGTGTCGATACCGCCCAGCACGATGCCCTGGGCGGCCAGTCGGCGCAGCCAGCGCGAGATGTCGGCGTAGCCCTGCTTGGGGATTGGGTTGGGCCCGACCACGAACACCGTGTCAAAGCGGTCGCTCTCACCCATCACCTGGTCAGGCAGCACGCGGATGCCGTCACTCGACAGCACCGGCTCAGCGCTGACGCCCAGTATCACGTAGTCAAACACGCGCCGGCCCAGCGCCATATTGGCCAGCCGCAGTGGATCGACCGCCGAGCTGAGCGCGATCAAAGAAAAGTTGGGCAGCAACAAAAAGCCAAAGCGCTGCAGATTGAGGTCGGCCGGACCGGGGCTGGGCGGGCTGAGCGGGGTGGGGGGCGTGGAGGGCGTCGGGGCCATGGCGCAATTATCCGGCGCCTGCCGCAGACGCACCTGGCCACGGCACAATGCCCGGACTTGAACTTCAGAGGGCTTGACATGCTGGATTGCGCGGAAATTGTGGTCGAAGTACAGGGCCAGGTCGGCCTGTTGACCTTGAACCGTCCCAAGGCGCTGAACGCCTTGACGCTGCCGATGGTGCGGGCGCTGTCCGCCGCCCTGCTGCGCTGGCGTGATGATGCCGGCATTGCTGCCGTGGCAATCCGCGGCATGGGCCGGGAGGGGCCGTTTGGCAGTTTTTGCGCCGGTGGTGATATCCGCTTCTTCCATCAGGCGGCACTGTCTGGTGACCCGGCGCTGGAGGACTTCTTCACCGAGGAATACGCCCTCAACCACCTGATCCACGGCTACCCCAAGCCTTACTTGGCCTTTATGGATGGCATCGTGATGGGCGGCGGTATGGGCATCAGCCAGGGCGCCAGCACCCGCATCGTCACCGCACGCAGCAAGCTGGGCATGCCCGAAACCCATATCGGGCTGTTCCCGGATGTGGGCGGCGGCTACTTTTTGAGTCGATTGGCTGGCTCAGCCGGCGAGTGGCTGGCGCTGACCGGGCAGGCGCTAGGGGCCGGCGACGCCATTGGGCTGGGGCTGGCCGATGTCTGCTTGGCGGACGAGGCACTGCCGGCAGCCTGGTCGGCCTTGTCCGGTCTGGACTGGTCAAGACCCGACCCACTCGCGTCCTGGTTTGCTACATATTCGATAGCTTTACAGCAAGGCGCGACAAGGCCTGAGGGCCAAATTGATGCCTTTTTCTCGCTGGCGTCAGTGCCCGAGATGGTGCAGGCCTTGGATCACGACGGTGGCGACTGGGCCAGCCAGACGGCAGCCACCCTGCGCCAGCGCTCGCCACTGATGCTGCATGTGGTGCTGGAGCAGGTGCGGCGGGCGCGCGGCCTGAGCCTGGCCGACGACCTGCGGCTGGAGCGCGACTTGGTGCGGCACTGCTTTCACACCGCCCACCTGGGGCGCTCGGGCAAAACCAGCGAAACGGTGGAGGGCATTCGGGCACTGGCGGTGGACAAAGATCACCAGCCGCGCTGGCAACCGGCCCGCATTGAAGACGTCACCGCTGACATGGTGATGCCGTTTTTTGTCAGCCCCTGGCCAGCACAGATGCATCCACTGCGCGACTTGGACTGAACCGCCGGCAGGTCGGCGTTCGATTAGCGGCTGCGGCCCTTCATGGCCCGCTCGACTTCGCGCTTGCCTTCGCGGTCCTTGATGGTGTCGCG
>CAJAXU010000594.1 GCA_903948045.1 uncultured beta proteobacterium
CTCTTCTCGCACCACTTTTTCACCATCGAGCACCAGGCGCACCAGCATCTGGTCGCGCAAGGCGCCTACCAGCAAGTCACCCGCCCATTGGGGAAATTTTGAGCCGCTCACAAAAGCCATGCCCGAAGGGGCGATCGACGGCACCCACAGGTGCAAGGGCTGCACCATGCCTGGCTTGGTCTGGCCCTCACCAATGCGGGTGCCAAAACCGTAATTCACGCCATAGGTGATCACGGGCCAGCCGTAATTGAGCCCAGAGCGCATCACGTTGACCTCATCACCGCCCTGAGGGCCATGCTCATGCGTCCACAATTCACCCGTTTTGGGGTGAAGGGTGGCGCCCTGCATGTTGCGGTTGCCCAGGGTCCATTTTTCGGGTAAGCCCCCGGCTCGTGTGGCGAAGGGGTTATCGGCTGGCACGCGACCATCGTCGTGCAGGCGAATGACCGATCCCGCATGGTCATCCAGCTTCTGGGCACGGTCCTTGTCGCCCCGGTCACCCAAAGTCAAGTACAGCATGCCAGCTTTGTCGAACACGATGCGCCCACCAAAATGCTGGCTTGAACGTGTTTTGGGCTGCATGCTGAACAAGACCTGGACCTCGGTCATGCGCAAGCCTTGCAGTTTGCCACGGGCCAAGGCCGTGCCCCAGCCCCCCGCGCCCGGCGCGTTATAAGCCCAATAAATCCAGCCGTTTTGCGCATACTCCGGGTGCAAGACCACATCGAACAAACCGCCCTGCCCCTGCGACACCACATCGGGCAAGCCTGCGATGGGTTTCGGATCCAGCCGAAAGTCCTGGCCCACCAGACGCAAGCGCCCAGCCCGTTCGGTCACCAGCATCCTCCCGTCGGGCAAAAAAGCCACCGACCAGGGGTTTTCCAGTGCTGTCAACAAGGTGACTACGCGGAACGAATGCTTTTCGGAGTTGATCACCGCAGGGCGATCTTGCGCCAAGGCAGACGTAAAGAGCACCACGCTCAGCAGCGCAATACGGAGGCATAGGGACATCAGAATATTCATGGTTCAAATCTATGACGGCTAAGGCAAAGCCCTTGGATCGGCGCGCGGCGCCATCACTCACTATCATGCAATTTGATTCTATTGCCAGCAGCAGCCGGCTAACCCATACCTGACGATGCCCGCCACCGACTCGCACACTGCGCCACATCCACTGCCGTCCGCCCCTGATGTGACGGCCGGCAAACTATGTGTCTACTACGACGGCGGCTGCCCGCTGTGCCGGGCCGAAATTGCGACCTACCAGCGCGCCGCAGGCGGCTCTGGGCTGCACTGGGTCGATGCCCATGGCTGCGGCGTGGTCGAGCTAGGGGCCGGGCTGGAGCGGCCCGCGGCACTGGCTCGGCTTCATGTGCGGCGAGCCGACGGCACGCTGGTACAGGGCGCCGCAGCCTTCGCCGAAGTCTGGTCTGCGCTGCCCAGCTGGCGCTGGCTGGCGCGCGTGGCGCGGCTGCCGGGGGTCTTGCCGCTGCTGGAGCTGGCGTACACCGGCTTTCTGCGCCTGCGGCCCCTGTGGCGACCGGCGTCTGGCACAGCGAACCGGTAACCGCGCACGCCCGCTTTGGGCCACGCGCGGCCGACAACGGGGCCGAGCTACTGGCGCTGCGCAATGTACTGACGCAGTGCCAGCGAGACGAAGTTACCTACCGCAATGAGGCCGCCGGCTCCAAAGCAGCGGTTAGGCTGTGTCGCCATCTCTGAGCACCTACGGCGCCAGCGCAGCGCCAAGCCGCTGGATGCCTACGTCGATGTCGGCCAGCTTGAGGCTGGCGTAGCCCAGCACCAGCCCGGCACAGCCGCGGTGGCGGTGGCGCTGCCCGGCCGCGTACAGTGGGCTGACCGGCCAGACACCCACCTGCTGTTGGCGCGCCCGAGCGACGAGGGCGGCCTCATCAGCCATGGGGATACCTGGCAACCAGAGCACGACGTGCAAGCCTGCAGCTGCGCCCTCAACGCAGGTGCCGTCCGGCAGGTGCCGTTGAATCGCATCGAGCAGGGCGCTGCGGCGCTTGTCGTTGGCGCGCCGGACGCGGCGGATGTGGCGTTCATAGGCGCCGCTTCGCATGAGCTCGGCCAACACCAATTGCTCCAGGCGCGGCGCATGACGGTCGGCGAGTTGTTTGGCTTGGCGAAACGCCGGCACCAAACTGGTGGGAAGCACCAGGTAGCCCAGACGCATTTGTGGCGACAGGGCCTTGGAGAAGGTGCCGACATAAATCACACAGCCCGCCTCGTCCAGCGATTGCAGGGTGTCAACGGGGCGCAGTCCGTAACGGAATTCACCGTCGTAGTCGTCCTCAAGCACCCAGGCGCCAACGCGATGGGCCCAGGACAGCAGCGCCTGGCGCCGGCCAATCGGCATCACGGCACCCAGGGGGAACTGATGCGATGGCGTCACATAGGCCAGCGCGGTCGGCGCGGTGGGCAGTGCTTGCGTCACCATGCCGTACTCATCGACCGGCGTTGCCTGCACCCGCGCGCCAGCCGCCTCAAACACGCGACGTGCCATGAGGTAGCAGGGCTCCTCAATGGCGACCAGGTCGTCCGGGTCCAGCAGCACCCGGGCACACAGATCGATCGCCTGCTGCGAACCATGCACGATGATGATTTGCTCGGTCGTACAGGCCAGGCCACGCGCCCGTCGCAGGTAGCCCTGCAGTTCGACCCTCAGCTCCAGCTCACCCTCGGGAGCGCCGTAATAAAAACGGGTTTGCCTTTGCAAAATAGCCCGGTCGTAGGCGCGTCGCCACAGCGGGGTGGGGAAATCGTCGGGTGACAGCGCGCCGTACAAAAAATCAATGGCCAGACCGTCGCCTGCCAGTCCAGCCGGTTTGGGCAGCAGCAATTGGGCGGCGCGGCGCCCATAGGCGGACAACTTTGGCTCGCGTCCGCCTCCCGTGGATGGACCAGTCGCGGCGCGGCTTGCCGACGCGATGCCTGCTGCAACGCTGGCACGCGTGCCGGGAGCGGTCTCGATGTAGCCCTCTGCTGCCAGTTGCTCGTAGACGCCAACCACCGTGGTGCGCGAGACGCCAAGATCAGACGCCAGGGCACGGCTCGACGGCAACTTGGCGCCGGGGCGCAGGATGCCATCGCTCATCTGGGACTTCAGCATCTCGTAGATGCCACGGCTGGTGGGCGC
>CAJAXU010000595.1 GCA_903948045.1 uncultured beta proteobacterium
CCCCAGCGGGGCCGGTAAATCCAGTCTGGTCAAAGCACTGCTCGAACTCGACTCCCACGTGCGGCCCTCGGTCTCGCACACCACCCGGGCTCCGCGCGGCCAAGAGAAACACGGGCGTGAGTACTACTTTGCCTCCGAGCCAGAATTTGACGCCATGGTCCAGGCCGACGCCTTCGTCGAGTGGGCCCATGTGCACCAGCACCGCTACGGCACCTCCAAAAAAGCCATCGAGGCCCGCATGGCGCAAGGCGCCGACGTGGTGCTGGAGATTGACTATCAGGGTGCGCTGCAGATCAAGAAAATCTATGCCAATGCCATCAGCATCTTTATCCTGCCCCCCAGCTGGGAGGAACTGCGGGCCCGGCTGGAGCGACGTGGCGAGGACTCGGCCGAGGTGATTGACCTGCGCTTGCGCAACGCGGCGGTCGAGGTGGCACAGGTGCAACAATTCGACTTCGTTATAATCAATGAGTTGTTTGAGCGAGCGCTGTTCGACCTGAAAGCCATTGTTCATGCCCAACGCCTCAAGTTCGCCGCTCAATTGCGCGCGCGTTACGAGACATTCAAAGCCCTGCATATCATTTAGTGCATCCCCTGGTTAATCGGAGAATTTCATGGCCCGTATCACTGTTGAAGACTGCCTGGAGCAGATTCCCAACCGTTTCCAGCTGGTGCTGGCCGCGACTTACCGCGCACGCATGCTGAGCCAGGGCCACGCGCCCAAGGTCGAGAGCAAAAACAAGCCGGGTGTCACCGCCCTGCGCGAGATCGCGGCTGGCAAAGTGGGCATCGAGATGCTCAAAAAAGTGCCGCTCTGAAGCACCCTGCGCGCCTCAAAAAAGCACCGCTTGCGGTGCTTTTGTTTTTCCGGCTGGTATTTCAACCACCGCACGCTATATTCAAGGGGTGAACACCGCCACCCGATCCCCGTCGCGCAGCCGTCCGGCCCCAGCCCGGCCAGCGCCCATGAGCAGCCCGGCCGCTGCCAACGCGGCGGCGGCGAGCTTTGCCACCCTGACCGAGCGCCTGGACTATCTGGCCCCGATCGATCTGGAGCAGGTGCGGCTGGCCTACCGCTTTGCCGATGAGGCCCATCTGGGCCAGCTGCGCAACAGCGGTGAACCGTACATCACCCACCCGATCGCGGTGGCGGCACAGTGCGCAGAGTGGAAGCTCGACGCCCAGGCCCTGATGGCCGCGCTGCTGCACGACGCCCTGGAAGACTGTGGCGTCACCAAAACCGAGCTGATCGAGCGTTTTGGCTCGCCGGTGGCCGAGTTGGTGGATGGCCTGACCAAGCTCGACAAACTGCAGTTCAACACCCGCGAGGAAAACCAGGCCGAGTCATTTCGCAAGATGCTGCTGGCCATGGCGCGCGACGTGCGGGTGATCCTGATCAAGCTGGCCGACCGCAGCCACAACATGCGCACGCTGTCCGACGCCCCGCGCGAGAAGTGGGCCCGCATCGCCACGGAAACCCTGGACGTCTACGCCCCGATTGCCCACCGGCTCGGCCTGAACCAAACCTACCGCGAGCTGCAAAACCTGGCGTTTCGCCACCTGCGGCCCTGGCGCTATGACGTTCTGAATAAGGCCGTGACCAAAGCCCGCAGTCGGCGCCGCGACCTGCTGCAAAAAGTCCACCGTGAGGTGGAAGCCGCCTTTGCCGCCAACGGCCTGAAGGTGCGCCTCGCCGGGCGCGAAAAATCGCTGTTTTCCATCTATAAAAAGATGGCCACCAAGCACCTGAGCTTTGCCCAGGTCAATGACATCTACGGTTTTCGCGTGCTAGTGCCCAACGTGCTCGACTGCTACACCGCGCTGGGCACACTGCACCAGCTCTACAAGCCGCAACCGGGCCGCTTCAAAGACCACATTGCCATCAGCAAACTCAATGGCTACCAGTCGCTGCACACCACACTGGTCGGTCCCTCGGGCATCAATGTGGAGTTCCAGGTGCGCACCGAAGCGATGAACATGGTGGCAGAGTCCGGCGTGGCGGCGCATTGGCTGTACAAGACCCACGCGCCGCAAGAGACCGCCCAGGCCGAGCGCCTGGGCTCGCAGTGGCTGCAATCACTGCTCGACATTCAGGACGAGACCCGCGACGCCGCTGAGTTTTGGGACCACGTCAAAGTCGACCTGTTCCCCGATGCCGTCTATGTCTTTACGCCCAAGAGCCAGATCATGGCCTTGCCGCGCGGCGCCACGGTGGTCGACTTTGCCTACGCCATCCACAGCAACGTGGGTGACCGTACCATGGGGGCCCGCATCAATGGCGAGCAGGTGCCCCTGCGTACCGAGCTCAAGAACGGCGACGTGATCGAGGTCGAGACTGCCCCGGTCTCCACCCCCAACCCGGCGTGGCTGAGCTTTGTGCGCACTGCGCGGGCGCGTTCCAAGATTCGGCAGCATCTGAAGACGCTGGCGCATGCCGAGTCAGAGAGCCTCGGCGAAAAAATGCTGGCCCAGGCGCTGCGCGCCGAAGGCATCGAGAAAATGCCGGACGACAGCCCGGCTTACCAGGCCTTGTGGGAGAAACTACTGCGCTTCAGCGGCAACCGCAGTCGCTCCGAGCTGCTGACCGACATCGGTCTGGGTAAACGCATTGCTGGCATCGTGGCCAAGCGCCTGCTCACCCTACTGCTGGCGGCCGGCGAAAAACCGGACGCGGTGCTGCTCACCCGCGAACGCTTTGGTGCCAGCGAAACCGTCTCGCAAGGCAGCCTGCTGCTCGATGGCAGTGAAAATGCCTCGGTGCGCTTTGCCAATTGTTGCCGCCCGGTCCCGGGTGATGAGATTGTGGGCTACCTGGGCCGGGGCGAAGGCCTGATCGTGCACGGCGAAGAATGCACCGTGGCGCGCAAACTCAGGCACAAAGACAGCGAACGCTTTATTCGGGTGGAATGGTCGGACGAGCTGGCGCGCACCTTTGAGACCGGCCTGCTGGTCACGGTAACCAATGGCAAGGGGGTGTTGGCCCGCGTCGCCAGCGCGCTGGCCAGTGCCGAGGTGGACATCACCCACATCGACATGGGCGAAGAGGCGGGCAACGACGCCCCAGACTTGCGCTTTGTGGTGGCCGTGCGGGACCGCAACCACCTGGAGACCGCCCTGCGCAACCTGCGCAGAACTCCGTCGGTATTAAAGGCGCAGCGCGCCCGGATCACCACCCAGGTCAGCGCAGACCTGGCGCGGGATAGCGAACGCTGAGCACCTCAATTTCCAGCTTGCCTGCGGGCGTCAGCAACTGCAACACATCGCCAACATGGGCCTTGAGCAGGGTGCGGGCGATCGGCGACACCCAGCTCACCTCGCCTTTGGCGCTGTCAGCCTCGTCGATGCCCAGAATCGTGACAGTGCGCTCGACCGCCGTCTCATCCACATAGGTGACGGTAGCACCAAAAAAAACCTGGTCACTGCCATGGTGCAAGGCTGGATCGGTGATCTCCATGATCTCCAGGCGCTTGGTCAGAAACCGGATGCGCCTGTCAATCTCGCGCAAGCGCTTTTTGCCGTAGATGTAGTCGCCGTTCTCGGAGCGGTCGCCATTGCTGGCCGCCCAGTGGACGATGTCCACCACCTTGGGCCGTTCGTTGTCGATCAGGTCGAGCAACTCGGCTCGAATCCGGGCATGTCCGGCCGGCGTGATGTAGTTCTTGCCGCTGGCCGGCAGCGCAGGCAGCTGCAACTCATCATCGTCCGCGTCATCGTTTTCTTTGGTGAAGGCTTTGTTCATGGCGGTACGGCTGCTTCAACCGACATGGTTATTCAGTTTGGCTTTCGGTGATTGAACAGGCCGCATACACCGCAAGCCATTGAGGCGATAAAAAACCCGCACTCCAACGAAGCAGGCGGGGTTTTGAGGGGTGCTTGACACTGTGTGAAGCAGTCAAATGGTGCGATTATCGGAACCCAATAATCCCTTGAAGCCCGCATGGATACTAGTTTTCTGGATTTCAAATGTCGTTTTGTTCCCCGCTTTGTTCCCCGGTTTGGTCTTTGGTACCCCCTCCAATACTTTGCTTTTTGGGGTCGTAACCGCTATTTTAGTAGGCAAGGGAGTGCAGAAGGGGGGTTCTCTCAGTGACCTTGCCCTCCGACCTTCGCTTTGGCGTCGGCAACGGTATGCCGCTGGATGTTGCTCGGTTCATCAGCACCGTGACCGGCAATCTGGACGATGTGGTCGATCACGTAGCCCTTGCAGGGGCCTTTGGGTGATCCTGTGGCTGGGCAGGGGTGCTACTGTTTGAATTCGGCCCAGGCGCTCTGCCTGCGCTTGGCCCGTGCTTCTGCGTGGTTGGTCGCCAGCAACACCATCGTGACGGCTGCGAAGACCTGCGCGAACATTCCGGTTCTCACTTTTTCACCCTGTTGAAAATCCAGTTTCTGCCGACCCACCCTACCCCCCTGATGGCCACTTCAAATTCCCCCACCTTTGGCCAGTCAAATTCCCCCAGGCAGGACGGCCAAATTATCAGTCTTTTGGTCTGACTGAATCTGGTCTCCTTTCTTGGTAATTTCTCCCTGACCCTTGGATTTTTTATA
>CAJAXU010000596.1 GCA_903948045.1 uncultured beta proteobacterium
CTCTTGCTCATCTTCTCGGCGTTGACAGTCAGAAAGCCATGCACAAAGACCGCGTCGGGCACCTTGCGTCCGCTGAAATTCAGCAGCGCCGGCCAGAACAGGGTGTGGAAGGTGATGATGTCCTTGCCAATGAAGTGCACCTGCTCGGTGGCCGGGTCGGCCAGGAAGGCATCAAACTGCTGCGCGCCCAGCGCTGCGTCACCCGCACGGCGCACAAACAGGTTTTTGAGCGAGGCCAGGTAGCCGATGGGGGCGTCAAGCCAGACATAAAAGTACTTGCCCGGCGCATCGGGGATCTCGATGCCGAAGTAAGGCGCGTCGCGGCTGATGTCCCAGTCGCCCAGGTCACGCTGGCCGTCTTCCTTGGGCAGCAGCCATTCCTTGATCTTGTTGAACACCTCGGGCTGCAGGTGCGGCACGCCGCGGGCGTTGCTGCCCTGGGTCCAGGCCTCCAGAAACGCGGCGCAGCGCGGGTCGGACAGCTGGAAGAAATAGTGCTCCGAGTCGCGCAGCACTGGTGTGGCACCCGACAGGGCAGAGTAAGGGTTTTTCAGCTCGGTCGGGCTGTAGACCGCGCCGCAGGCCTCGCAGTTGTCGCCGTACTGGTCTTTGGTGCCGCACTTGGGGCATTCGCCCTTGATGAAGCGGTCGGGCAGGAACATGCCGCGCTCGGGGTCAAAAAACTGCGCGATGGTGCGGGTGGCAATCAGCCCGTTGGCCTTGAGGCTGCGGTAAATGGACTGCGCCAGCTCGTGGTTCTCGGCGCCGTCGGTGGAATGCCAGTTGTCGAAGGCGATGTGAAAGCCGTCTAGGTAGGGCTTGCGGCCGGCGGCAATGTCGGCCACAAACTGCTGCGGCGTCTTGCCGGCCTTTTGCGCGGCAATCATGATGGGCGCGCGGTGCGCATCGTCAGCGCAGACAAAGTGCACCGCGTGGCCCTGCATGCGCTGGAACCGCACCCAGATGTCGGCCTGGATGTACTCCATGATGTGGCCGATGTGGAAGGTGCCGTTGGCGTAGGGCAGGGCGGTGGTGACAAACAGTTGGCGCGACATGGGGGCTGGGGCTTTCGGGCGGTGGAGGGCTGATTTTAGTCAGTGGGGGACGGTGTTCCTGTGGCATGGCCCCTTGTGGCGTCCGGGCAACGACATGTCGCTAGACTATCTGCCAACAGGAGCAAGACATGGCAGTGACAGAACAGGCGGTGATGGCCGCAATCGCGGGGGTGATCGATCCCAATACCGGGCGGGACTTTGTCTCGTCCAAATCAATCAAGAATTTCACCTTGACGGACGGTGACGTGGCCTTTGAGGTAGAGCTGGGCTATCCGGCCAAGAGCCAGATCCCCGGCTTTCGCAAGGCGCTGATTGCCGCCGCCAAGGGCGTAGCTGGCGTCGACAATGTGTCGGTCAATGTGGTGAGCCGTATCGTGGCGCATTCGGTGCAGCGTGGTGTTCAACTGCTGCCCAAGGTGAAGAACATCGTGGCGGTGGCCTCTGGCAAGGGCGGCGTGGGCAAAAGTACCACCGCAGTCAACCTGGCGCTGGCCCTGGCCGCTGAAGGTGCCAGCGTCGGTTTGCTCGATGCCGACATCTATGGCCCGAGCGTGCCGATGATGATGGGCATTGACGGCCGGCCCGAGAGTGAGGACGGCCAGACCATGCAGCCGCTGGAGAACTACGGCGTGCAGGTGATGTCGATCGGCTTTCTGGTGGCGCAGGACGAGGCCATGATCTGGCGTGGCCCGATGGCCACCCAGGCGCTGGAGCAACTGCTGCGCCAGACCAATTGGCGCGAGCTGGACTACCTGATTGTGGACATGCCGCCCGGCACCGGCGACATCCAGCTGACCCTGTCGCAGCGCGTGCCCATGACCGGCGCCGTGGTGGTGACCACCCCGCAGGACATCGCGCTGCTGGATGCCAAGAAAGGCATCAAGATGTTCGAGAAAGTGGGGGTGCCGATTCTGGGCATCGTGGAAAACATGGCGGTGCACGTGTGCAGCAACTGCGGCCATGTCGAGCACATCTTTGGCGCCGACGGCGGCCGGCGCATGGCCGAAGACTACAAGATGGATTACCTGGGTGCGCTGCCACTGAACATGCAGATTCGTCTGCAGGCCGACAGCGGCAAGCCGACCGTGGTGTCTGACCCCGACGGTGATGTGGCCGCTATTTACAAGGCAGTAGCGCGCAAGGTAGCACTGTCGATCGCGGCCAAGAACAAGGACTTTTCAAGCAAGTTCCCGTCGATCAAGATCTCCAAGGACACCTGAGTACGGCTGGCCCAGGCCCGCGCATGAACCTGCTGTCGTCGCTGCGCTACCTGGTGGCGCTGCATGAGCACCGGCACTTTGGCCGAGCCGCGCAGGCCTGTCACATCACGCAGCCGGCGCTGTCCAACGCGCTGCGCGCGCTGGAGACCGAGTTCAAGGTGGTGATCGTCAAGCGCGACCGCGCCTTTGCCGGTTTCACGCCCGAGGGCGAGCGCGTGCTGGCCTCGGCCCAGCGCATGCTGCACGAGCACGCCATCCTGCAGCAAGAGCTGGGCAGCCAAACCGACCTGCCGCAGGGCGCGGTGCGCATCGGCGCCGTGCCCACGGCCATGCCGATCGTGGCGCGCTTTGCCGCGCTGCTGCAGGCCCGCCATGCCGGCATCCGGCCGGCCGTGCTGTCGATGAGCTCGGATGAACTGGAGCAGGGCCTGGCCGACCTGTCGATCGACCTGGCGCTGGGTTATACCGGGCGCATGGGCCTGCGCGACACCCGGCTGGTGGCCTGGCCGCAGTACACCGAGCACTATTTCTTGCTGCGCCGCGCGGCGGTGCCGCACCCGCAGGGCCTGCAGCGCGGGCCAACCATCACCTGGCAGGCTGCCGGGCAGTTGCCGCTGTGCCTGTTGACGCCTGACATGTACAACCGCACCATCGTGGACGCGGCTTTCACCGCCGCCGGGGTCTGGGTGCAGCCGGCAATCGAAACCAATTCGATCCTGACGCTGGCACACAGTGTGCTGGCCGGCAGTGTGTGCAGTGTGATGCCGGGCGCCTTGGTGGGCGCGGTGCGGGCCTATGGCGAGCTTGAAGCCCTGCCACTGGTCAGCCCCGAGGTCCAGACGCCCATCGGCTTCATGTCGCACGCCGCAGCCCGGCCCTCACGAGCGCTACAGGCGGCGCTGACCCTGGCGCAAGAACCGGGCTGGCTGCAGGAGGTCGGGACCTACAGTGGCTTGCTGGTGCCGTGATGATTGCTATGTAAATAGTAGCTGTCGGGCCAATCCCGGTAAGGGTTTGGGGCATTTTTTATTCTTTTTTCTTTGGCGTTGGCGGGGACGGCGTACCTGCTACCGCTCGTGTCCTCCGCCCTGCGGGCTCCCCCTTGACCTCGCTGCAGCAGGCACGCCATCCCCTCCCTGGCTCGGCGAGACGGAATACCTGAATGCGGGTTCCCAGTGCTTGCGCGCGAGGGTCGTCAAGGTGGTGGTGGGCTGAGCGGCGGAGCGAGGTCAAGGGGGAAAGACGCATGGGCCCGCAGGGCACGTGCGTCTGGAGGACACGAGCGCAGCCGCTCAGCCCGCCGCCACCTTGACCGGCGGGAAATCAACGAGCTCAGCCCGGCGCCGCCTTGACCGGAGCGCCGAATAAGCCAAGCAACCCAAACAATCCAAGTAAGCCCATCGCATCGATTTCAGCGTTTATGTTGCATCGCATCATTCAATCGCTGAATGACGTGATGCGTCGATTCAATTGGACGCTTACACCTCGCAGACTGGATACTGCTTGACTGGGCTCAAGTGGCATGGCTTCGTGCGCCCCTAGCATGCAGGCACCATGACGCTCCCCCTACTTAGCTTCCTCGACAAAGAAAACACCATCGCCGGCCCCGGTTTCAACCGCTGGCTGGTGCCGCCGGCTGCGCTGGCGATTCACCTGTGCATTGGCATGGCCTATGGTTTTTCGGTGTTTTGGCTGCCCTTGTCGCGCGCGCTCGGCGTCAAGGCGGCTATTCCCTGCGGCCCCGAGGTCGGGTTTTGGGGGCAACTGTTCACCACGGGCTGTGATTGGCAGATTTCCACCCTGGGCTGGATGTACACCTTGTTTTTTGTGCTGCTGGGCTCGAGTGCGGCGCTGTGGGGCGGCTGGCTGGAGCGGGCTGGGCCGCGCAAGGCGGGGGTGGTGTCGGCGCTGTGCTGGTGCGGCGGCATGCTGGTGTCGGCGCTGGGGGTGCACCTGCACCAGTTCTGGCTGATGGTGCTGGGCTCGGGCGTGATTGGCGGCATCGGGCTGGGGCTGGGCTACATCTCGCCGGTATCGACGCTGATCAAGTGGTTCCCCGACCGACGCGGTATGGCCACTGGCATGGCGATCATGGGCTTTGGCGGTGGCGCCATGATCGGCTCGCCGCTGGCTGCGGACCTGATGGCCTATTTTTCGTCGCCGACCAATGTCGGCGTGGCGCCGACCTTTGTGGTGATGGCGCTGATCTACCTGCTGTTCATGCTGGCCGGGGCCTTCGGCTACCGGGTGCCTGAGACCGGTTGGCAGCCGGCCGGCTGGACGCCGCCGGTGGCACAGGCGCACAACGGCATGATCACCCAGCGCCATGTGCATGTGAGCCGGGTCTGGGGCATTCCGCAGTTCTGGCTGCTGTGGATGGTGCTGTGCATGAACGTCAGCGCCGGCATTGGCGTGATCGGCATGGCCTCGCCCATGCTGCAAGAGGTGTTTGGCGGAGCGCTGATCGGGGTGAAGGCGACCTTTGGCGAACTGGACAAGACCCAGTTGGCGGCCATGGCCACGGTGGCGGCGGGCTTTACCGCCTTGCTGTCTTTGTTCAACATCGCCGGCCGCTTTGTCTGGGCCAGCCTGTCGGACCGGCTGGGGCGGCGGCTGACCTACTCGGTGTTTTTCGTGCTGGGCGGTGCCCTGTACCTGAGCGTGCCCGGCAGCGCGGCGGCTGGCAGCATCGTGCTGTTTGTGGCGGCCCTGTGCGTGATCGTCAGCATGTACGGCGGCGGCTTTGCCACCGTGCCGGCCTACCTGGCGGATTTGTTTGGCACCCAGATGGTGGGCGCCATCCACGGCCGGCTGCTCACCGCCTGGGCCACGGCCGGCGTGCTGGGCCCGGTGGTGGTGAACTACATGCGCGAGTACCAGCTGGGACTGGGCCTGCCCCGCGCCCAGGTCTACAACCAGACCATGCTGATCTTGGCCGGCATGCTGGTGGTGGGCCTGGTGTGCAACCTGTTGGTGCGCCCGCTGGCGCCCAAATGGTTCATGACCGACAGCGAGCTGGCCGCAGAAAAGCGCCTGGCGCACGAGCGCATGGCCTCTACCGTGCTGGTGCGCGACACCGCTGCTCATGCCGACCACGTCAAGA
>CAJAXU010000597.1 GCA_903948045.1 uncultured beta proteobacterium
CTGGTTTTTCTCCATCTGGCGCTTGACGCGGCCGCGGATTTTTTTATCAACATTAAGAATGTCAACCTCGCGCTCGATCTGCTCAAACAGGTTTTCCAGCCGCTCTTTGACGCTGGCCAGGTCGAGCACCGCCTGCTTGCTCTCCAACTTGAGCGGGAGATGGGCGGCAATCGTGTCGGCCAGACGGCCGGCGTCGTCGATGCTGGAGATGGATGTCAGAATTTCTGGTGGAATTTTCTTGTTCAGTTTGACGTACTGGTCAAACTGCTGCATCACCGCCCGGCGCAGGGCTTCAATCTCACTGGCCTTGGCGCGGACCTGGCCTTCTGGCTCATCCGCGATGGCCATCGGCGTCAGCCTGGCCATGAAGTGTGATTCGCCCTCGTCGATTTTGTCGACATGAGCACGCTGCTGGCCTTCCACCAGCACTTTCACCGTGCCATCGGGCAACTTCAGCATCTGCAAAATGGTGGAGACGCAACCGACATCAAACATGTCGGTCACAAGCGGATCGTCTTTGGCCGCCGCTTTTTGTGCGACCAGCATGATGCGCCGGTCGGACTCCATGGCCGCCTCGAGCGCCTTGATGCTTTTAGGGCGACCCACGAAAAGCGGGATCACCATATGCGGGAAAACCACAACGTCCCGCAAGGGGAGCAGTGGCAGTTCAATCGGGGTGGCAGGTAAGGGAGTGTGACCGGACATGAATTAGCCTTTCGTTACCTGTTGAATATGAATCGGATATGACAGTTTTCAACCCAGCCCCGATTATGACCGGCAGGTTGTGCACCAAACTGGCCTATTCCGCCACAAAAAGGTGCCTAATCAAGCCTTCCGGGCCGCCTCTCGGTACAGAAGCAGTGGCGGCTTGTTTTCTTCGATGGTGCTCTCGTCGACCACCACCTTTTCCACGTTGGAACTGCTGGGCAGCTCGTACATGGTGTCGATCAGCGCCTGCTCCAAAATGGAACGCAAGCCCCGTGCGCCGGTCTTGCGCGCCAGCGCCTTCTTGGCAATGGCCTTCAGCGCGGACGGCCGAATTTCGAGATCAACGCCTTCCATGGCCAGCAACTTGCCATATTGCTTGACCAAGGCGTTTTTCGGCTCGGTCAGGATCTGGATCAGGGCATCCTCCGACAGTTCGGCCAAGGTGGCCACCACCGGCATACGCCCAACCAGCTCAGGGATGAGGCCAAACTTGATCAGGTCTTCTGGCTCCACGTCCTTGAAGACCTCGGTCAGGGTCCGGTCTGCCTTGCTTTTCACAGACGCACCAAAGCCGATGCCCGACGACGCGGTGCGGTTTTCAATCACTTTTTCCAGCCCGGAAAAAGCGCCACCGCAAATGAACAGGATGTTGGTGGTGTCGATCTGCACGAAATCCTGATTGGGGTGCTTGCGCCCACCCTGTGGCGGCACGCTGGCCATGGTGCCTTCAATCAGCTTGAGCAAGGCTTGTTGCACGCCCTCCCCCGACACGTCACGCGTGATGGAGGGGTTGTCGGACTTGCGCGAGATCTTGTCGATTTCGTCAATGTAGACAATACCGCGCTGGGCTCGCTCGACCTCGTAATTGCAGCTTTGAAGCAGCTTGAGCACGATGTTTTCGACGTCTTCACCCACATAACCGGCTTCAGTCAGGGTGGTGGCGTCAGCCATCACAAAGGGCACATCCAGCATGCGCGCCAGCGTCTGCGCCAGCAGGGTTTTACCAGAACCGGTGGGGCCAATCAGCA
>CAJAXU010000598.1 GCA_903948045.1 uncultured beta proteobacterium
AGTTCACGGCGTTCCATTTTGAAAGCAGGTGCGGCGGCGGCCGCCTTGACCGGCATCGGCGCACCCCATGTGGCGCGCGCCCAGCAAAGGCCTCCGAGGCAAGTGCGCATGGTCCCGCATGGCGACCTGAATGTGCTGGACCCGATCTGGACCACCCAGAACATGGCGGCCTACCACGGCGCCATGATGTACGACACGCTGTTCGGCATTGATGCCAACTTCAACCCGCAGCCGCAGATGGTCGGCAAAACCGATATCTCGGCCGACCGCAAGACCTACACCTTTGAGTTGCGCCCCGGTCTGAAATGGCACGACGGCACCGACGTCACTGCCCGTGACTGCGTGGCGTCCATCCGGCGCTGGCAGGCCAGGGACGGTGCCGGCCAGCATTTGTTCGAGCGCGTGGCCGACACCCCAGTGGTGGACGCCAAGACCTTCCGCATCGTGCTCAAGGAGCCCTATGGCCTGTTGATCGATGCGCTGGCCAAGACCAGCACGCCCTTGTGCGTGATGATGAAGGCCGAGATTGCCGCCACAGACCCCAACACCCAGATCACCAAGCACATTGGCTCGGGCCCGTTCAAGTTCATTGAATCCGAGTACCGCCCCGGTAGCCGTGTGGTCTATGAGCGCAACCCCGACTACGTGCCACGCAGTGAGCCTGCCTCTGGCATTGCCGGTGGCAAGCGGGTGATGCTCGACAAGGTCATCTGGGACATCATCCCGGATGCTCAAACTGCCGCCTCGGCGCTGATGGCTGGGGAAGTGGATTTCTATGAGGTTCCACCCATTGACATCTTGCCGACCCTGATTGCTTCGCCTGGTATCAAGACGGAGGTCTTGAGCAAGCTCGGCAACGTTGGGCAGGTTCGCTTGAACCACCTGCACCCGCCGTTCAACAACCTGGCGGCCCGCAAGGCAGCGCAGCTGGCGATCAACCAGGAAGACATCCAGCGCGCCGCCATTGGCAATTCGACCTACTACCGCACCTGCGGCTCCCACTTCACCTGCGGCTCGGCGATGGGCGTCGAGGACGGCTCCGAGGCTTTGATGCTCAAGGCACCGATGGCCGAACGCCAGGCTAAGGCGCGCGAGTTGCTCAAGCAATCTGGCTATGACGGCAAGCCAATCATCTTGCTGCATGCCACCAACATCCATGTCATGAACCAGACCATGCTGGTGGTGGCGCAAAACCTGCGACAGGTCGGCTTCAATGTGCAGTTGGCTTCCACCGACTGGGGTGCGGTGGTGACCCGTCGCTCCAACCAGAATCCGCCGGAACAGGGCGGCTGGAACGTGTTCTACACCTGGAGTGGCGGCAATGCCACATCCAGCCCGATCAGCTTGTTTGCGCATGCGGCGATTGGCAAAAAAGCCTGGTTCGGCTGGCCCGAGAACGCTGACATCGAAAAAATGCGCACCGAGTGGGCCTACGCGGCCAACCTGGAAGCGCGTAAAGGTGTGGCTAGTCGTATCAACAAGACCATGATGGACTATGTGCACGACGTCAAGACCGGGCAATGGGTACAGCCGGCCGTTTACCGGGGCGATCGAATTCGTGGCTTACTGGCCGTGCCAGAGGTGGTGCCATGGTGGAATGTGGAGCGTTACGCCTAAACACTGATAACGCCCTGCTACCACCGTCTCTGGACGGTGGTAGCAAACTCTGATGCTGTCCTATATTCTTCGTCGTTTGCTGGGTGTCATCCCCGTCATGGTGGTCGTGGGGGTGTTTGTGTTTTCCCTGTTGCACCTGGCACCGGGCGACCCGGCCGCCATCATTGCCGGTGACAACGCCACCGAGGCCAGCATTGCCCGCATTCGCGCCAGCCTGGGTCTGGATCGGCCGCTGCTGGAGCAGTTTGGCAGTTGGGCCTGGGCCACCTTGCAGGGCGACTTGGGCGTCTCGATGTTTTCGAATGTGCCGGTCACAGAGCTGGTCCAACAGCGCATGGGCCCCACGTTTTCTTTAGCGTTCACCACCATGGCGGTGGCGGTGATCATTGCGGTCACCCTGGGTGTGCTGGCCGCCTGGAAGGCCGGCTCCCTGCTGGACCGCGCGGTGATGGGTTTGGCAGTGACCGGTTTCTCAGTGCCGGTGTTCGTGGTCGGCTACATCATGGTGTATTTCATTGCCTTGCAGTGGCGCTGGTTGCCGGTGCAGGGCTACACCCCGATGTCCGAGGGGCTATGGCCCTGGTTGCGGCATTTGATTCTGCCCTCCTTCGCCCTGGGGCTGGCCTTGTGGCGCTGATCGCGCGCATCACCCGCGCCAGCATGCTTGAGGTGCTGGCTGAAGACTACATCCGCACCGCCAGCGCCAAGGGCGTGGCCACTCTGCCCATGCTGTTGCGCCACGCCCTCAAGAACGCAGCCGTGCCCATCATCACGGTGATTGGCATTGGTGTGGCGCTGCTGATCTCTGGTGTGGTGATCACCGAGAGCGTGTTCAATATCCCGGGCATTGGCCGGCTGGTGGTGGACGCGATTTCGCGGCGTGACTACCCCATCATTCAAGGCGTCATGATTATTTTTGCCGCCATTTACGTGCTGATCAACCTGGTGATTGATATCAGCTACAGCTTCATTGACCCACGGATTCGGTACAGCTGATGGCCACGGACCCCATGACTGTGCGCAGCAAGATCGGTGATTTCATCCGGCGCAATCCAACCATTGTTGTCGGTGCCACTTTGCTGGCGCTGATCACGCTGGCAGCCCTGTTTGCGCCTTTCATTGCCCGGGACCCGATCGCCTTTGAGCCTATCAATCGCTTGCGTGGACCGTCTGCCGACTTCTGGCTAGGCACCGACAGCCTGGGGCGCGACGTTTATGCCCGCATGATCTATGGTGCGCGTATCTCGCTGCTGGTCGGCCTGCTGGTAGCCCTGATCTCGATCATCAGTGGCGCGGTCATCGGCTTGCTGGCCGGCTATTTTTCCAAAGTGGACGCGGTGGTAATGCGCTTGATGGACGGCATCATGGCCATTCCCTCCATCCTGCTGGCGATTGCGCTGGTGGCACTGCTGGGCTCAAGCGTCAAGGTGGTGATCATCGCCATCGCCATCCCCGAGATCCCTCGGGTCACTCGCCTGGTGCGCGCCGTGGTCTTGTCGGTACGTGACCTGCCCTTTGTTGAAGCGGCCCGCTCCAATGGCACACGCGTGACCAAGCTGCTGCGCCGGCACATTCTGCCCAGCACCGTTGCGCCTTTGATTGTGCAGGCCACCTACATTTGTGCCTCGGCCATCCTGACTGAGGCTGGCCTGAGCTTTCTGGGCGCCGGCACCCCGCCCGAGTTTCCCACCTGGGGCAACATGATCGCGTCGAGCCGGCTTTACCTGCAGATTGCCCCTTGGACTATTTTTGCGCCAGGCATCTGTCTGGCATTGGTGGTGCTGGCGGTCAACCTGTTGGGTGATGGTTTGCGTGACCGGCTTGACCCCCGTATTTCACGGCGGATGTGATGACACCCATTCTTGAAATTGACGACCTGCACACGCATTTCCGCACGCGTGACGGGGTGGTGCGGGCGATTGAGGGCCTGTCGCTGACGGTCCAAGCCGGCGAGGTGCTGGGCATAGTGGGCGAAAGCGGTTGTGGTAAATCTGTGACCGCCTTGTCGGTGATGCGGCTCATTCCGAGCAGCGCCGGTGGCATTGTGAAAGGCCAGGTGCGCTTCGAAGGAAATGACCTCGCCAGCCTGAGCGACGCCCAGATGCGCAAAATTCGCGGCAACCAGATCGCGATGGTGTTTCAGGAGCCCATGACCTCGCTCAACCCGGTGCACACCGTGGGGGCGCAAATTGCCGAAGCCGTGCGCATTCATCAAGGTTTATCCGGCCCGGCGTCCATGGCCCGTGCGGCCGAGATGCTGAACCTGGTGCGCATCCCGGATGCGTCTAAGCGGCTGCAGGACTATCCGCACCAGTTTTCTGGCGGCATGCGCCAGCGCGTCATGATTGCCATGGCCTTGTCCTGCAACCCCAAGCTGCTGATCGCC
>CAJAXU010000599.1 GCA_903948045.1 uncultured beta proteobacterium
CACTTCTTCGTGGGTCACGGTCTTGACCACTTCGGGGCCGGTCACAAACATGTACGAGATGTCTTTCACCATGAAGATGAAGTCGGTCATAGCCGGCGAATAAACCGCGCCGCCCGCCGACGGCCCCATGATCAGGCTGATCTGCGGCACCACGCCACTGGCCATCACGTTACGCTGGAACACATCGGCGTAGCCGCCCAAGCTGGCCACGCCCTCTTGAATGCGGGCGCCGCCCGAGTCGTTCAGGCCGATCACTGGCGCGCCGACCTTCATCGCCTGATCCATCACCTTGCAGATTTTTTCGGCATGCGCCTCGCTCAGGGCGCCGCCAAACACGGTGAAGTCCTGGCTGAACACAAACACCAGCCGGCCGTTGATCATGCCGTAGCCGGTGACCACACCGTCGCCCGGAATCTTGTTGTCCTGCATGCCGAAATCGACGCAGCGGTGTTCGACGAACATGTCCCACTCTTCGAAGGTGCCTTCGTCAAGCAGCAGCTCCAGCCGCTCGCGCGCGGTCAGTTTGCCTTTTTTGTGCTGGGCATCAATGCGCTTCTGGCCGCCACCCAGGCGGGCAAGCTCGCGCTTGGCTTCGAGTTGTTCAAGTATGTCGTGCATGGTGCATGAGTCCTGTCGTTACGGTCGTCAAGGAAGAATTTGCTACAAAATAGATAGCAAACTATTGAGGCGGGGCAATGGCTAGCAGCAGATTTCGTGCGGCGGTAGAGGCGGCCAGCCGGCCCGCCTGCACCTCGGCGGTGAGCCGCGGCAACTGGGCCTGCACCGTCGGGTTGGCCTGGAAGGCCTGCTTCAGGCCGGCGTCGATGCGCTCCCACATCCAGGCCAGCGCCTGACGCTGGCGCCGCTGCACCAGTTCGCCGCTGGCGGTCTGCAGTTCGCGAAAGCGGGTCACAGCGCCCCAGAACCCGTCCAGGCCCTGGCCCTGCAGCGCGCTGAGCTGCATCGCCTGCGGCTGCCAATGGTCTGTGCCGTGCGGGTCGTGGCCCTTACCATGCAGCCCGAGCAGGCGCAGGCTGGAGGTGATTTGCGCCTGGGCCCGAGCGGCGGCAGCCGCGTCAAGATCGGCCTTGTTGATCACCACCAAGTCGGCCAGCTCCATCACGCCCTTTTTGATCGCCTGCAAATCGTCGCCGGCGTTGGGCAGCTGCAGCAGCACAAACATGTCTGTCATGCCCTGCACCGCGGTCTCGCTCTGGCCCACGCCCACGGTCTCCACAATCACGATGTCGTAGCCGGCCGCCTCGCAGACCAGCATGGCCTCGCGGGTTTTTTCGGCAACGCCACCGAGCGTGCCGCTGCTGGGACTGGGCCGGATGTAGGCCTGGCTGTGCACCGACAGCCGCTCCATGCGCGTCTTGTCACCCAAAATCGAGCCGCCCGACACGCTGCTGGACGGGTCGATGGTCAACACCGCCACCCGGTGGCCACGTGCAATCAGGTGCAGGCCCAGCACCTCGATGAAGGTCGATTTCCCCACCCCCGGTACGCCGCTGATGCCCAGCCGGAAAGAGTGCCCGGTATGCGGCAGCAAGGCGGTCAGCAGCTGGTCGGCCTGGGCCCGGTGGTCGGCGCGGGTGGATTCGAGCAGGGTGATGGCTTTGGCGATGGCACGACGCTGCTGGGCAGCGTCGCCACCGCAGATGTCGTCGAGCAGGGTCTGGGCCACCATCACTTGCGGCTCAGAGGATTTCAAACGCCCGGCCATCGGGCAGGCGGTAGCGGGAAAAATCCCGCACGTCGAGTGTCATGATGCGATTGACCCCCGTGTCTGCGGCCAGCCACAGCAGGGACGCATCTGCCAAGTCCATCTCGGTGCGGGGTGACTCGGTGTAGCGACGCATCACCTCCACCATGCCTTCAAGATTGTCTTGACCAAAAGGAAAAATGGACAGGGCGTCGGCCGCGACCCAACGCAGAAAGGCATAGCGCTGTGGCACACCCAGCAGGTGGCTTGCCTCGGTGATGCACGGCCAGGTCGATGTCAAGGACCATTGCGCCTGCGCGGCCAGGCTGAACAACTGCTGGTAGTGCAGCTGACTCGGCTGGTTGCGGCCGAACAGCGCCACCATGGCGCTGGCATCAACGATCGCTGCCGACACCGTGCTTGGCCTTGAGTTTGTCGAGCAGTTGCGTCCGCGAACGATCGGTGTCGTAGGGCTGCTCATAGCCCTCAAACGCCTGGGCCACCGCACGATCGGCCGGGTTGGCGTCTGGGCCATAAGCCTTTTGCTCTTCTTCCACCTTGAGCGCCATCATCAGCTCCAAGGGGTTCTTGCGGCCCAAGGCTCGCTCAACGGCATTGATGATGAACTGGGATTTGGTCACGCCCTGACGCTTGGCAGCCTGAGCCAACTGCTTTTCCAACAAGGGGTCCATGCGAACAGAGACAGCCATGACAATGCTTGAAAATACGGTATTACAGTATAACAACGCTGATCATCAAGAAGCGATAGCCTTCTTGATCTGCGCCAGCACATCCTGCGCGCTGACCGGGATCGGC
>CAJAXU010000600.1 GCA_903948045.1 uncultured beta proteobacterium
CGTGGCAAACCGGTGGAGGTGGTGGTGGTGACCCAGGGGCCGATGGTGCAGTCTGTGGTCACCAGCGGGCGCATTGCCAGCGTGGGTCGTACCGAGCTGGCCAGCCAGAACACGGCACGCATTGAGGCTATTTTGGTGCGCGAGGGCGATGCCGTGCAGGCGCGGCAGGTGCTGGTGCGCCTGCGCGACGACGAGGCGGCGGCCAACCTAGCCCAGGCGAAGGCGGCGGTGGCTGAGGCACGCGGGCGTATTCGCCAGCTGAATTCGGTGCAAGTGCCGGTGAGCGCCCAGCAACTGGCGCAGGCGCGCGCGGCAGACACCCAGGCCCAGCGCGAACTGGCCCGTGTCCGCGACCTGGTGCAGCAAGGTTTTGTCTCCGCGTCGCGGCTGGACGAGGCCTTGCGAGCCGCCACGGCCAGCGCGTCTGCCGTGCTAGCCGCCAGCGCACAGGCGTCTGGCAACGGCGCGGGCGGGGCTGAGGCCGAACTGGCACAGAGCCGCCTGGCGCAGGCCCTGGCTGCCGAGCGGGCAGCCTTGGGGCGGCTCGACCAGCTTAGCCTGCGCGCGCCAGTGGCGGGCACCGTTATCGGCCGCGCCGCTGATCCGGGCGACACGGCGCAGCCCGGCCGAACCCTCCTGACACTGGTCAGTGGTGATGAGACTCGCATCCAGGCCAGCGTGGACGAGAAGAACCTGAGCTACCTCAAGCTCGGCCAAACCGCACGCGCCACCGCCGACGCCTACCCTGAGCGGCCTTTCAATGCCACGCTGACCTTCATCGCTCCGGCGGTCGACGCCCAGCGCGGCACGGTTGACTTGAAGTTGCGGGTGGATGCTGGCGTGGGTGATCTGCGGCCTGACATGACGGTCAGTGTCGAGATCATCACCGCGCAGGCCGCCAGCGCCCTGAAGCTGCCCAGCGACGCGGTGCGGCGCGACGCCAATGGCGGCGCTTATGCCTTGGTCAACCGCGACGGTCGCGCAGCAAAGGTCAAGCTGGTATTGGGGTTGCGGGGCATCGGCACCACCCAGGTGTTGGAGGGCTTGGCCGCCGGGGATCGGGTCATCACACCCACCACATCTGCCGAAGATGGCGACCGCGTGCGCGAACAAGCCGAGCGCGCTCCCAAGGGCAACGCGCAGCCTGTGCCCGGGCTCACGCAGTAAGCAGCAGCTGTTCGCGACCATGCCTGTGCGTTTGCCCTTTGCCTGGATGGTCTGCCTTCGCTACCTGCGCGAGGGGCGCATGCAAACGGTGCTGATCCTGGCCGGGGTTTCGGGTGGTGTGGCGGTGATCATTTTCCTGACCACGCTGATCAGCCAGTTGCAGGTGTCCATCATTGACAAGACGCTGGGCAGCCAGGCCCATGTCGTGATCCGTCCGCCGCAGGCGGTCAACCAGACCACGCTGTCGCCCGACAGCACGGCCGCCATCATCCAGCCACGCGCCCAACGCCTGCGCAGTGTGGATCAGTGGCGCTCTGTCGCGCAGTTGGCCGCACAGACCCCGGGCGTGCTGGCGGTCTCGCCCATGGTGTCGGGCGCCGGCTTTGCGGTGCGGGCCGATGCCAGCCAGTCCATCGCCTTGATGGGCGTCGAGCCGCAGGCCTTCCAGCGCATTGTGCGCATGGCCAAATACCTGCGCCAAGGCGTGTTTGATGTGAGTGGGACCAACGTGGTCATTGGCAGCGAACTGGCCAAAGACCTGGGCATCACGGTGGGCGACAAACTGCGCCTGGTCACCGTCGATGGCCGCAATGACCTGGTCAGCGTGGCTGGTGTCTTTGACATTGGCAACCGCGATCTGAACCGGCGCTGGGTGTTCACCAGCATCAAGTTGGCGCAAACCCTGTTGGATCTGCCCGGAGGCATCACGCAGCTGGATCTGCGGGTGGAGAACCTGTTTGCCGCCGAGGCTACGGCACGCCAGCTGCAGGCGCAAACCGGTCTGACCGTGGACAGCTGGATGCAAACCAATGCGCAGTTGCTGTCGGCCCTGAATAGCCAAAGCATGTCTAACAACCTGATCCGTTTCTTTGTGACCGTGATTGTGGCGGTGGGCATTGCCAGCGTGCTGGTGGTGTCGGTGGTGCAAAAACAAAAAGAGATCGGCATTCTGCGGGCCATGGGCGCGAGCCCTCAGCGCATCATGTCGGTCTTTTTGTTGCAGGGTGGCCTGTACGGGCTGGTGGGGTCGGCCTTGGGGTCGGCACTGTCGCTGGGCTTGCTTAATTTTTTTGCACGCATCACACGCAATGCGGACGGTACGGCTCTGCTCAGCGGCGAGCTTGATCTGGGGGTGGTGCTGTCGGCCTGCGCGCTGGCCTTGGTGGTGGGTTTGTTGGCTGCCGCGCTAC
>CAJAXU010000601.1 GCA_903948045.1 uncultured beta proteobacterium
AACACCAGGCCGCTGTCCAGGCTCAGCGTCGGCACCACCCGGCTGGCGGTGCTGGCGCCATTGGTCAGCGGCGCATCGAACTGGTAGGCGGTAGCGTGCAACTGCAGTCGCGGTGTGACGAAACCGCCCGGCATCAGCCAGGGTCGGGCCACCTGCAGCACAGCGAAGGTGCGCTCGCCGTCGGGCTGGCCCGTGAGCGCGCTGGTCGACTGAAACCGGGTGTAGTCGGCCTGCAGGCTCAGGTCATAGCCATTGAGGTCGTCGCGCTGGTAACGCGTCGCCAGTTGCGGCAGGCGGTCGTAGGGCGGAATGATGGGCGAGGTGGGGTCCTGCAGGGTCTGCCACTTCAGGGTTCGCACACTGTTTGAAAAATAACCATCGGCCCAGCTGAGGTTGGCGTCGTTGGCCAGCAGGCGCTGCGTCAAGGTGGCGCTGCTGCGGGTGAAGTCCCGCCAATAGTTGTCGTCACTGACCCGGTTCAGGCTCAGCCCAAAGGCCAGGGCGCCCGCGGCAAACGGGTTGGGCAACGTGGCTTGGTGGTTGGCCGTCAGACCCCAGCGGTCCATGCTGCGCAGGGGGTCATTGGGCATCAGGTCCAGGCGCAGCTGGCCCGAGTAGTCGGCCTCAAGGTAGCGAAATTCGCTGGCCAGGTTGACGCCGCGCTTGCTCATGAAGGTCGGCGTCAGGGTGGCGTCGCGGTTGGGCGCAATGTTCCAGTAGTAAGGCAGGGCCAGTTCAAAACCGTTGACATTGTCCAGCCCCGGCGTGGGCGGCAACAGGCCCGACTTGCGCCGATCACTCAAGGGGAAGGTCAAGTAAGGTATGGGCAGCAAGGGCACTTGCATGAAGCTCAGCACCGCACCTTCGGCGGTGCCAACCTCTTCCTCGTTGTCGAGCCGCAGGATGCTTGCGCGCAAAATCCAGTCCGGCAACCAGCCCGGGCCCGGTTGGCGGGTGCAGGTGGTCAGCGTGGCCTGGCGGATCACGGTGCGGTTTTCGTCCAGAAAGTCCAGGCGCTCGGCATCGCCATGGGCATCATTGTTCAAGAAATAGTAGCGTGGCTGGCTGAAAAAACCCTCGAACGACTCGAGCTTGAGCTCAAGCAATGGGCCTTCATACACATTACCGGCGCGGTTGATGCGCACCTGACCACGCGCGCGCGCCTGGTCGTCGGGCTGGTAATACTCCAGTCGGTCGGCCTGAATGACGATGTCACCCCGGCGCAGCTGTGCCCCGCCCTCGATCACGGTCTCCAGGTCCGGGCGACCATACAGGCGCTCACCGCTGACAAAAACCGGCAAGTCACGCCGCACCTCGGGCGAGATCAGATCCTGCAGCTGGCCGCTGCTCTTGAGCTGCAAGGCAGCGTCAGCCGGCTCAGGGTTGGGTGGCTGGGTGGCCGTCTGGCCAGCAGCCCAGCCCGCGTGCAGGGCGACCACCGCCGCCAGCCACCCGCCACGGCGGCGAAGCCAGTGCTTGGAATCAGGCAGCAAGGAGTGCATCGACAGGCCGGTTTGGGGGTAGGAGCAGCAAAAGGCGAAACAGGGCGAGGGGGTGAGCGGCAACCGCGACGTGACTCAGGTTTGTAGAATCGATTATCCATGAGCCTTGTTCACCCCCACGCCCCCACCCCACCCACCCCCGCCTTGTGGTCAGAGCCGGCCCGTGAAACGGCCTTTAGCCACTGGCTGAGCACGCTGGCAGCCAGCCAGGGGCTGGACGCCAGCTCGGTCCGGCTGGCCTCGGCCGACGCCAGTTTCCGGCGCTACCTGCGCGTCGACAGCGCGGTGGGCAGCCGCATCATCATGGACGCGCCGCCGCTCAAAGATGACTGCCGTCCCTTTGTGCTGGTGGCACAGCTGATGCAGCAGGCCGGCCTGCTGGCGCCGCAGGTGCTGGCCTGGGACGAGCCCAATGGCTTCATGCTGCTGAGCGACCTGGGCACCCAGACCATGATGCAGGCGATCGACCCGGCCCAGCCGCAGGCCAACTTGGGCCTGTACCTGCAGGCGGTGGAGGCACTGGTGGCCTGGCAAACCGCCTCGCGCGCCGACGTGCTGCCGCTCTATGACCAAGCGCTGCTGACCCGGGAACTGGCGCTGTTCCCCGAGTGGTACCTGGGCCAGCACCGCGGCGTCACCCTCGACGCCGCACAACACCGTACGCTGGAGACTGCCTTTGCCACCATCATGGCGCAGAACCTGAGCGCGCCGCGCGTGTACGTGCACCGCGACTTCATGCCGCGCAACCTGATGGTCGCCGGCGACCGGCTGGGTGTGCTGGATTTTCAGGACGCGGTCTACGGCCCGATCACCTACGACGTGGCCAGCCTGATGCGCGACGCCTTTCTGAGCTGGGACGAAGATTTCTGCCTGGACGTGACGGTGCGCTACTGGGAGCGGGCGCGCCGCGCCGGGCTGCCGGTGGGCGACGATTTTGGCGAGTTTTACCGCGGCGTGGAGTGGATGGGTCTGCAGCGCCACCGCAAGGTGGCCGGCATCTTTGCCAGGCTGACGCTGCGCGACGGCAAGCCGCAGTACTTGGCCGACACGCCGCGCTTTATGGGCTACATCCGCGCCACCTGCGGCCGCTACCGCGAGCTCAAGCCGCTGCTGCGGCTGGTGGACCAGGTCGAAGGCGTGCCCCCCGCCAATGGCTACGCCTTTGGCCGGGTATGAGTCAGTTATGAGCCAAATCAGGCTCCAAGCCACGTCCAGCCTGCATTGTTTGCTATTTATTAGATAGCATTGCCTGCCATGCCCCGTTTTTATTGCCCGGCGCCCCTGCAGCCCGATGCCCTGCTGAGGCTGCCGGCGCAGGCAGCGCGCCATGTGCAGGTGCTGCGGCTGCAGCCAGGCCAGGCGCTGACGCTGTTCAACGGCGAGGGCGGCGAGTTTGAGGCCACCGTGACGCAAATGGGCCGCAGTGAGGTGACGGTACGGGTTGGCCAACACCAGCCGCTGGACCGCGCGGCGCGGCGCCCAGTGACACTGGCCATTGGCATGCCAGCCAATGAACGAATGGACTGGCTGGTGGAAAAAGCCACCGAGCTCGGCGTCACCGCGCTGCAGCCGCTGATGAGCGAACGCAGCGTGCTGCGCCTGAGCGGCGAACGCGCCGAGAAAAAAGTGGCGCACTGGCACAGCGTGGCGGTGGCGGCCAGCGAACAATGCGGCGGCAACCGGGTGCCGCAGCTGCTACCGGTCAGCACGCTGGCCGCCTGGCTGGCCAAGCAACCGGCCGCGCCGGCGGGCACCCGGCTGTTGCTGTCACTGCGGCCGCACAGCCCAGGGCTGCGTGAGGCGGTGGCGCCC
This sequence comes from uncultured beta proteobacterium, assembly GCA_903948045.1. Lineage (GTDB taxonomy): Bacteria > Pseudomonadota > Gammaproteobacteria > Burkholderiales > Burkholderiaceae_C > Rhodoferax. The sequence goes on from CAJAXU010000601.1 coordinate 3,315, forward strand.
TTGGCGCCGGATACACCCATCACCCTGCTGTCCGGCCCCGAAGGTGGCCTGAGCCCGGCCGAAGAAGAAGCCGCGCTGGCCGGTGGCTTTGTCGCCGCCAGCCTGGGCCAGCGCACGCTGCGCGCCGAAACCGCCGCGCTGGCGGCACTGGCGGCGCTGCTGCTCTGAGGCGGCGCACCCCGCTACCCGTAACTGGTCACCCGCCCAGCACGCCGCCTCTCACCCACACTTGTTTGACCACCCCACCCGGAAGCTCCCATGACCCAGTTTCGTCTGCCCGTCGAGTTCATCAAATCGCCCGCCCCGGCCGGCAACGCGGCGCTCGGCGCGGTCGAAGCCGTGGTGCAAGAGGTGATCGCCCAAGTGCGCAGCCGCGGCGATACCGCGGTGCGCGAGTACGCGCTGCGCTTTGATCGCTACAGCGGTGAGACGCTGGAGGTGAGCCAGGCCGAGCGGCTGACGGCGCTGGCCGCGCTCGATCCGCAAACCCGCGCCGACACCGAATTTGCCATCGCCAACGTGAAGGCCTTCGCCCAAGCGCAGCTGGCGACCATGCTGCCGCTGGAGGTGCAGACCCTGCCCGGCGTGCACCTGGGGCACCGGGTGATCCCGATCGAGCGCATCGGCGCCTATGTGCCGGGCGGCCGCTACCCGATCCTGTCGGCGCCAGTGATGACGCTGGTGCCGGCCAAGGTGGCCGGCTGCGACGAGGTGATCGCCTGCCTGCCGCCCAATGCCCACGCGGCCATGATCGCCGGCTGCCACCTGGCCGGCGCCGACCGCATTTTCCGCATCGGCGGCGCGCAGGCGATTGCCGCCATGGCCTACGGCACGGCCTCGGTGCCGGCGGTGGACAAGATCGTCGGCCCCGGCAACGCCTACGTCAATGAAGCCAAGCGCCAGGTGTTCGGCCAGGTCGGCATCGACCAGTTGGCCGGCCCGAGCGAGATATTTGTGGTGGCCGACGACAGCGCCGATCCGAACATGCTGGCCACCGACCTGCTGGCCCAGGCCGAGCACGATGTGCACACCCGGGTCGGCGTCATCACCACCAGCCGCCGCGTGGCCGAAGGCACGCTGCACGAGATCGAGCGCCAGCTGCTGACGCTGCCCACCGCCGACGTGGCCGGCCCGGCCTGGCGTGATTTTGGCGAGATCGCGCTGGTGCCAGACGAAGCCACGCTGATCGCCTACGCCGACTTCATTGCCGCCGAGCACCTGCAGGTGCACACCGCCGAGCCACACGCCATGGCGCTCAAGCTGCGCAACTACGGCTCGCTGTTCATCGGCACGCGCGCCAGCGTCGTGTACTCCGACAAGTGCTGCGGCACCAACCACACGTTGCCGACCATGCGCGCCGGCCGCTACACCGGCGGCCTGTGGGTCGGCTCCTTTGTCAAGATCGCCACCCACCAGTGGCTGGACCAGGCCGGCGTCGAGGCGGTGGCACCACCCGCCATCCGGCAAAGTGCCACCGAGGGCATGGAAGGCCATCGCCGCGCCGCCGCCCTGCGCCTGAACACGGTGGCGGGCTCATGAGCCGGCCGCTGTGGCTGCTGGCCCTGTGCCAGGGCCTGTTCCTGACCAACAACGTGGTCTTCATCGCCATCAACGGCCTGGTCGGGCTGAGCTTGGCGCCGCTGGGCTGGATGGCCACGCTGCCGGTGATGGGCTATGTGGTGGGCGGCGCCCTGTCCACCAGCCTGGTGGCGCGCACGCAGACCCGGTTCGGGCGCAAGCGCTCGTTCCAGCTCGGGCTGCTGGTGGCGCTGGCCTCAAGCCTGCTGTGCGCCTGGGCGGTGTTTGACAAAAATTTCTGGCTGCTGTGCGCCGCCACCGTAGTGGCCGGCTACTACAGCGCCAATGGCAACCTGTACCGCTTTGCCGCTGCCGAGCTGGCGCTGCCGGCCTGGCGTGAAAAAGCCGTGTCGCTGGTGATGGCTGGCGGCCTGCTGGGTGCGGTGGTGGGCCCCAACCTGGCCAACCACACCCGCACCCTGCTGGGCGTGCCCTTTGCCGGCGCCTACCTGGCCCTGGCCGGCGTGGCCCTGCTGTCGATGCTGGTGATGGCGCTGATCGACTTCCCGCCGGCGCCCGCCAAGAACGCCGGCAGTGGCGGCCGGCCCCTGCGCGTCATCATGCGCCAGCCGGTGTTTGTGGTGGCCGCAGGAGCTGGCGCGCTCGGCTATGGCGTCATGAACCTGCTGATGGCCGCCACCCCGCTGGCCATGCAGCAGTGCGGCCTGCCTTTTTCTGACACTGCACTGGTGCTGGAGTGGCATGTGATCGGCATGTTTGCCCCAGGGTTTTTCACAGGCCATCTGATCAAGCGGTTTGGCACGCTGCCCATCATGGGCGTCGGCGTGGTGCTGATGGCGCTGTGCATCGCCGTGGCGCTAACCGGGGTGGAACTGCACCAGTTCGTGGCAGCGCTGTTCCTGCTTGGGGTGGGCTGGAACTTCCTGTTCACCGGCAGCACCACGCTGTCGCTACAAACCTACGCCCCCGAAGAAAAAGACCAGGCGCAGGGCGCACTGAATTTCTTTGTTTTTGCCGTGATGGCGCTGAGCTCGTTTGGCTCGGGCCTGCTGGTGACCACCCAGGGTTGGGCGCTGCTCAACTTGGGTTCCTTGGTGCCGCTGGCCTTCACCGGCGCCGGCCTGCTCTGGCTGGTGCGCCACCAACAGCGGGCGGCCTTGCTGGCACGGCCGGCCTGAACGACTGCGTACCGGTCTGCCCCCCATGCACGCCCTGCCACTGGCCCTGCGTGACCCGGCGCCGATGCTGGCGCAGGCGCTGCGCGACTGGGGCGGTGAGCAGGACCTCTGGGTGTTTGGCTATGCCTCGCTGATCTGGCGGCCGGAGTTCGACGCGGCCGAGCAGCGGCTGGCCCGCCTGCACGGCTACCACCGCGCGCTCAAGATGTGGAGCCGGGTCAACCGCGGCACCCCCGAGTGCCCGGGCCTGGTGTTTGCGCTGCTCAGCGGCGGCAGCTGCCAGGGCATGGCGTTTCGCATCCCGCAGGCGCGGGGTGAGCAGGCGCTGCGCCAGCTTTGGCCGCGCGAAATGGTGACAGGTGTTTACGACCCCAAGTGGCTGCGCTGCCAGACCAGTGCCGGCCCGGTACGGGCGCTGGCCTTTACCCTGCCGCGCCACAGCCCCAACTACACCGGCGAGCTGCCGGCGGCACGCTACCAGCAGATTTTTGCCCAAGCCAGTGGCCGCTTTGGCAGCACACTGGACTACGCGCGCCAAACCCATGAACACCTGCACCGGCTCGGCATCCGCGACGCGGCGCTAGCGCGGCTACTGCGGCTGGCTGATGGTTGACGGCTTAGGGCTGAGCACGCCTCGGGTGTCGCCGGCAGCTGCGCCAAGATCGCCGTGCTGCCATTGCCTCCCTTACGACCGCGGCTTGACATTCTCCGGGTCATAGAGCGACTTGTAACCCACGGCCGCGACCTGAACCGGATAGACGTCGCCGAAGTACTGGATCTGCAACTCGCGCCCCACCTGGCAATAGTCGTGCGGCAGCCAGGCCAGGGCAATGTTCTTGCCGAGCGTCGGGCCGAAGGCGATGCTGGTCGTAAACGAGCGCCGGCCTTGCGCATCGATCAGGGTCGCGCCGGTGGCCGGGTCCATCACCGGCAGGTTGCCCAATGGGTAACGCGCCACACCATGGCTGTCAATGTTGCTGGTCATGACCAGGGTACACAGCGTGGCCGGCTGGTGGTCGCGCTCGCGGAACTTCAGGTGCGCGGCTTTGCCGTGGAAATCGGCCGCCTTCACCTTGGGCCGGGCCAGGTCGCATTCGAACAGGTTGTACTCAGTCAGCAGGTCGGCGTTCTGCAGGCGCAGGCTTTTTTCCATGCGCCGGCTGTTGGCGTAGGTCTCCACGCCCACCGGGGTGACCCCCAGGGCGTGCAGCGCATCCCACAGGGCCAGGCCGTCCTCGTACTTGAAGTGCAGTTCCCAGCCTTGCTCGCCCACATACGAGATGCGAAAAGCCAGCACCGGCACGCCTGCGATCTTCAGGTTGCGCAGGGCCGCAAACGGGAAGTTCTCGTGCGTCCAGGCCTCAGGCTCGTCGGCGATTTTCTGGATGGTGGTGCGCGCGTTCGGTCCCCACACGCCCAAGCAGCCGTAGTGAGTGGTGGTGTCCGTCACCTCGACCTTGGCACCCCGGTCCTGCGCCATGCGGCGGATCCAGGTCAGGTCGCGGTGGCCGGCATCGGCCCCGTCGACCACGCGGTAGTGGTCCTGCCCCAGGCGCAGCACGGTGAGGTCAGCCCGCACGCCACCCTTGGCGTCCAGGAAGTGGGTGTAGACACCCTTGCCCACCGGCGTGTCCCCGCCCACCTTGGCCACACAGATGTACTCCAGCAGATCGGCCGCATCAGGGCCTTCCACGTCGATCTCGGCAAAGTGCGAGACATTGACCATGCCCACGTCTTCCGACATCTTGAGATGCTCGGCATTCGACACGCGCCAGAAGTGGCGGTTGTCCCACTCGTTGGCACGCACTGGCACCTTGTCGCCGTAGACCGCGAGCAGGTGCTCGTTGCTGGCATAACCATGGGCGCGCTCCCAGCCGGACAGTTCCATGAAGTAGGCGCCAAGTGCCTTTTCGCGCTCGTAGAACGGGCTCTTGAAAATACCCCGCCCGGCGCTGTAGGGCTCGCGGTTGTGCACCGGCGGGTTGTAGATCTTGAAGGCGCCCTCGTAGCAGCGGTCGTGGATGTACTTCTCATCCTGCTGGTACGGGTAGGTGCGGGCCACGTCGATGCGGGCATGGTCGATGTGGGTGGTGCCGTCGGTCATCCAGTCGGCCACCAGCTTGCCGACGCCGGGGGCGTCTTTCACCCACACGGCTTCGGCGTACCAGAGGCCGCGCACCTTGGACGACTCACCGATCGAGGGGTTGCCGTCGGTGGTGACCTGCAACAAGCCGTTGAACGAGTACTTCTCGTCGTAACCCAGCTCGGCCAGGATGGGCGTGAGTTCGATCGCCCGCTCCAAGGGCGCCATGATCTGCTCGAGCTCCAGGTCACGCTGCGACGGCGAGAGCCGT
>CAJAXU010000602.1 GCA_903948045.1 uncultured beta proteobacterium
CAGACCGCTTGCTCGAACTTGACGTCAACCCGCTGCTGGTGCTGCCGCAGGGGCAGGGCGTCTTGGCGGTGGATGCGCTGATCAGCCAGATGGAGGAGGATTGACCGATGAACCCAGATGTAAGCACAGCGGTGGACGGGGGTGTATTGACCATCACGTTAGACCGGCCCAAGGCCAACGCCATCAATGTCGCTACCAGCCAGGCGCTGTACGCCGCCTTTGCGCGCTTGCAGCAGGAGCCAGCCTTGCGCGTGGCCATCATCACCGGCACCGGGCGTTTTTTTTCTGCCGGTTGGGATTTGTCCGCCGCCGTGGCGGGCGAGGCGATTGACGCCGACCATGGCCCGGGCGGTTTTGCCGGATTGACCGAGCTGTTTGCCTTGGACAAACCGGTGATTGCCGCCGTCAATGGCCTGGCCATCGGTGGCGGCTTCGAGCTGGCCTTGGCCGCCGATTTGATTGTGGCCGCCGACAGTGCCGAGTTTGCCCTGCCCGAGGTCAAGCTCGGCATGATGGCGGACTCTGGCGGTGTGCTGCGTTTGCCCAAACGGCTGCCGCGTGCCATTGCAACAGAGCTTTTGCTGACCGGCCGGCGCATGGGCGCAGCCGAGGCCCAGCGCTGGGGCCTGGTCAACCGGGTGGTCCCGCTGGCGCAATTGGCCGCGGCGGCGCACGAGCTGGCACGCGAGCTGGTGGCCGCCGCACCGCTGGCACTGGCTGCTGTCAAGCAGGTGCTGCGGGCCACCGAGGCGGTGTCGGTACAAGACGGCTACCGTGTGTTGCGCGGCGGCGGGCTGCCGGCCTACCGCGCGATGCTGAGCTCGGCCGATGCGCAGGAGGGTCCGCAGGCCTTTGCCGACAAGCGCCCGCCGGTCTGGCGCAATGTCTGAGGCAACGCTATTCTATTGATAGCGATAGAGTCAATGAATACGGGGCTTAGGGCCTGATTTGACCCTTATTTTTTTGCCGGTAGCCGGCCGGCCGGCGTGGCCTGGCCTGGCCTGCTGGTCGCCGGGTCTTACAAACTGGGGTAACCCAAGGCCAAGGCCTGGTCCTGCATGTCCAGGCAGACCTGGTAAGCCGCCAGATCGACGGCTTCAAAACCACAGATGAACAGCGCCCGCAGGGTCGGCGCCAGCGCGGTTGACTGCACCGCCTGCCCCAGCGCGGCGCGCAGGGCGGCCACATCAGCATCGCTGGTCTCTGCCGAGGTGATCAGTGGCAGGCCGGGGTAGGGGGCGCTTTCACCAACGACGCAAAGTCCATGGCAAATCTCAGGCAGGTAAGCCTGAAAGCCCGCCAGGCTGACGCAGTCAACGGCGGCCAGGTCGGCCAGCCCGTCGCGCACCATCTCCAAGGACTGGCGATGGCCGCCCGACGCCACCGCCCGGGCAAAGAAGCGGCCGCCCTCGGCCAGGGGCGCCACCATAGCGCGCAGGCTGTTGTAGCCGGATTGGGAGTCGGTGCTGTTGTAGGCCACAGTGCCGCCACGAAAATCTGGCAATGCGCGGCGGCCCTCGTCGGCGCGCGCCACCAGCTGGCTGCGGCAGAGTTGGCCCATGCTGCCAGGAGCCTGGTAGCAGAAGGTGCCGACCAGCCGCACGCGACCCGCCAGGTGCGTCATCAGCGGGTAGCCGCAGGTCTGGCTGAGCAACAGGTCGGGGTCGAGCCAATGGCTGGGGAGTTCGGGCGGCCAGCTCATGTGCAGCGGCAGCTGCTGCAAGCCCCGGCTCGCCAACAGCCCCCGGAGGTGCTCCCAGAAGGCCTCAACCTGGCCTGGCGTGGCCAGGTACATGGGCAGCGATACCCTGGCCTGCATGGCGCTGGCGCCGATTGTGTGGCTCAAGGCTTCAAGCCCGGGTGGATCGGCGAGTCCACAGGTCTGAGCCCATGCCGCCACAGCAAGCGGGCATAACCCTTCAGCAAAAAACCGCCATTGCGCTGCAGGTAGCCAGCGCGGTCGGCCCGGTAGGCGGCTGGAATGCGGTACCAAGCCAGGCCTGGATGGGCGTGGTGCACCGCGTGGTAGTTGTTGTTCAGGTACAGCAGCCGCCAGGGCCAAGCTGCCTCATTGATCACGATGCGGTGGGCTGGCAGGTCAGCCGGCCGGTGCTCATAGAACGAACGCAGCATCGCCAGCCCCAGCGCCGGGTAGGCAATGCCCAGCAGGTAGTGCAGCGGCGTGAGGCCGCTCACGGCGTGGACCCACCACAGCATCGGGAGCAACAGCAGCAGATGCACCAGCCAGTCGCCCAGGTAAGTGCCGTCGCGCCGCCACAGCGCTGTCACCAACTGCCACCAGGCTGTTGAAATGGCCAGCAGAGGCCCGAGCAAGAACCGGCCCACCACCGTGCGCAGCGCCCATTGCAGGGCTCGCCAGGCGGGCCAGGCCTGCTGGTAAGCCGTGGCCTTGACGTAATTGCCTTCGGGGTCCAGCCCCGGCTCGGTCAGCTGTGCGTCGCGGTGGTGGATCAGGTGGCTGTCGCGATAAATGGCAAACGGGTACCAGACACTGATCGGGAACACGCCGAACAGCTGGTTCAAAGCGGCACGGCGGGTCGGGTGGCCGTGCAGCAGTTCGTGCTGCAGGCTCAGGTGCCAGGCCGCTACCGCCACCAGCCCGATCTGGCCAAGCCCGGCCGGCAGGGCCTGATAGCCCAGCAGCAGGGCCACCCAGGCACCATGAATGGTGACGATCAGCAGCCAGGTGGGCCACTCGATGGGTGAGGCTGGTGGCTTTGCCTTGATGGGGCTGGGCATATGAAAATGAATGACTAAGAGTGATAAAAAGACATGGGTGAAACGCCAGTCATCACCTATTTTATGAACATAATCAAAATGCGATAAGCCAAAAATTATCATGAAATATATTCAAAAAACTCATGGATTAGATCGGCACTTGTTCCTTCGCCGCTTGCCGCCCTTGCACAGCCTGACGGTCTTTGCCGCGGCGGCGGCTTCCGGCAGTTTCAGCCGGGCGGCGGAGCTGCTGTTTGTCACCCAGGGGGCAGTCAGCCGCCAGATTCAGCAGTTGGAACTGCATCTGGGCTGCACATTGTTCACCCGCCACAAGCGCGGTCTGCGGCTGACCGACGAGGGCCGTGCCCTGTTGCCCGTGGTGGAAGATGCCATGGGCCGCCTGGCTGGCGCCTGCGACGCCTTGCGAAACCTGGGCCAGGTGCTGGTGCTGCGCATGCCGCCTACCTTTGCTGCGCGCTGGTTTTTGCCCATCCTGCCGGAGTTGCGCGCTCTGCTGCCGGATGTCGATGTGCGCATCACCACCTATGAGGCCTGGGAGCCCGATTTCGAACGCTCAGACGTTGACGCTGCGGTGGTGCAGGGGCGCGGCAATTGGGTTGACATCGAGTCGGTGGCCCTGATGCCCGAAGTGCTCACACCGGTGTGTTCACCCCAGCTGGCGACCCAAATCGCTGCGGTGGAAGACCTGCTCGCGCTGCCACTGTTGCACTGCAACCCGCTCGATGCCTGGCCGCGCTGGCTCCAGGCGGCCGGGGTCACACCCAAAGATCTGCGACGTGGACAGACTTTTGACACGCTGGAGCTGGCATTGACAGCGGCGACGCGCGGGCAGGGCGTGGCGATGGGCGACTTGAACCTGATCCGCGAGAGCCTGCGCGACGGCGTTTTGGTGGCGCCGTTCGAGCGCACCGTCGGGCAGGGCCTGTCTTATTACCTGACCTATCCACCAGACCGGGCGCAGCAACCGAAGATCAGGGTTCTGCGTGAATGGCTTGCACAGCGGGCGCAACCTGCCGCGCCCCGCCGATAGAGCAAACAATTGCAGTAATTGACCTGCCAATCGAACGCGCTTTTCGCGTCTCTAAGGGAATGTCTGGATGCCACAGGCCATGGGTATTCCGTTAAGATGAAAGCGGTGTGCAAAAGCATGTTGCCCCTGATTGCCTGCTGGCAGCTGCCGACCCTGGTGGTGAAGCAGGATTTTTGTGTAGCGATCTGAAGGAGTTTTTGATAAATGGACAATAACGAAATCCAAACCGAATCAGGACTCATCCTGGATCGGCGCCAACTCATCGCCGGTGCGTCAGCAATCGGCCTTTCCACCGCCTTTGGCGTCTCGCCGGCTATGGCCCAAAGCAAGCCCAAAAAAGGCGGCACGTTGCGCTTGGGTCTTGAAGGCGGCTCGGCCTCTGACAGTCTGGATCCGCGGACTTACGCTGACTCCATCCCGATTTCCACCAGCCTGATGCTGTGGAACAACCTGGTTGAGGTGGCTGATAACGGCAACGCCACAGGCGAACTGTTCGAAAACTGGGAGGTCAAACCCGGCGGCGCCGACTGGACCTTCAACATTCGTAAGGGCATCACCTTCACTTCGGGCAAGACGCTTGACGCCGATGACGTGATCTATTCCATCAACTTGCACCGCGGTGAGACCAAGTCACCGGCCAAGGCGCTGCTGGCTGACATCACTGACATCAAGAAGACGTCGGCGACGCAAATCCAGATCACGATGAGCAAGGGCAACATCGACCTGCCCTACAACCTCAGCGACTACCACATCATCGTGGTGCCCAATGGCTTCACCGACTGGAGCAAACCAGACGGCACGGGCGCTTACACGCTCGAGGAGTTCCAACCCGGCGTGCGCAATGTGTTCAAACGCAAGGCAGGCGACTACTGGAAGCCCAACCGCGGCAATTTCGACCGGGTCGAGCTGCGCTACATCGGTGACGCGGCCGCGCGCACCCAGGCGCTGGTGACTGGCCAGGTGGACTTGATCAACCGCGTCGATCCCAAGACTGCCGCATTGCTGGCCAAGAACAAGGCGCTCAAAGTAGCGCGCACACCGGGCATGGGCAACCGCTTTGCTTTTGTGGCTCATACCGACAAAGATCCTTACACCAACAAAGACCTGATGCTGGCTTTGAAGTACGGCATCGACCGTCAGAAGATCGTGAAGAACGTGTTTTCTGGTTACGCGACCGTGGGCAACGACCATACCGTCGGGCCGCGCATGAAGTACTTCGATACCAAGCAGAAGCAGATTGCCTATGACCCGGACAAGGCCAAGTTCCACTTCAAGAAGGCCAACGTCAGCGCACCCATCGAGCTGCAAGTGTCTGAAGGTGCCTTCTCTGGCGCAACGGACTCCGGCCAGGTGTTCCAAGAGTCGGCTGCCAAGGCCGGCATCAAGATTGACCTGAAGCGCGTCTCCGGTGATGGCTACTGGGACAACGTCTGGCTCAAGGTGCCGTTCTGTGCCGTGTACTGGGGCAACCGTCCGACCATCGACAACCAGCTCACCAGCACCTTCGGTGGTGGCTTGAAGAACACCTGGAACGACACCCACTTCGTTAACGCCGACTTTGACAAGCTGTTGACCGACGCGCGTGTTGAGCTCGACCAAACCAAGCGGGCAGCGATGTACGCCAAGTGCCAGGAACTGATCAGCCAGAACTCGGGCATGCTTTGCTTCGCGGTTCAGGATTACCTGGATGCGCATACGACCAAACTGATGGGCTTGACCCCATCGGGCCGGTACGACATGGCAGACGCGCGTATCGCTGAAAAAGGCTGGTTCGCCTGATCGTCTGAAGCCGGGCGTCAGTGGGCTTGCCCGCTGACGTCAGACTGGAAACTGCTTGGCGCGCTTTTTGCATCGCTGTTTACAGCGTAAAAAAGGCGCGCTTTTTCTTGGGAATTTCTGCCGATGACGCGATTGATAGTAAACCGGCTGCTGCTAGGTGTATTGACCATGCTGGCGGTCTCCGTGCTGATCTTCATCTGCACGCAGATCCTTCCCGGTGATGTCGC
>CAJAXU010000603.1 GCA_903948045.1 uncultured beta proteobacterium
GCACGACACCGGCAAGGTCGTCCACCGTGTACAGGTAAACGTCCTCCAGCGCCTTGACTTCCACTTCAATGTCGCGCGGCACAGCCAGGTCCACCATAAACATGGGCCGGTGTTTCCGCCGCTTCAAAGCGCGCTCCACGGCACCCAGACCGATGATGGGCAGTGTGCTGGCGGTGCAGCTCACCACTGCGTCAAATTCATGCAGGCGGGCCGGCACCTCGGCCAGGTGCATGACCTCTCCGCCAAAGCGGCTGGCCAGCTTTTCACCGCGCTCCAGCGTGCGGTTGGCAATGACCATGCGCTTGGGGGTCTTGGCGGCGAAGTGGGTGGCGCACAGCTCGATCATCTCGCCCGCGCCGACAAACAGGATGCTGACCTTGCCCAGGTCTTCAAACAACTGGCCCGACAGCCGCACCGCTGCGGCCGCCATGCTGATGGAGTGGGCGCCGATCTCGGTCGAACTGCGCACCTCTTTGGCCACAGCAAAGGAGCGCTGGAACATCTGGCTCAGGGTGCTGCCCAGGGTGCCAGCGGCCTCGGCGGCGCGCACTGCGTCTTTGAACTGGCCCAAAATCTGGGGCTCGCCCAGCACCATGGAGTCGAGCCCGCTGGCCACCCGAAAAGCGTGGCGTGCCGCCATGCCGTCTTGCAGGGTGTAGGCGTGGGAGCGCAGGGTGGCGGGTGACACCCCGCCCGACTCGGCCAGCCAGTCCAGCGTGCGCTCGAGTTCGGGCTGTTCGCCGGCGCAGTAAATCTCGGTGCGGTTGCAGGTGGAGATCAGGGCGGCCTCGGGGGCGCGCGACAAGGAACGGCGCAAGGCCAGCAGAGTGGGCTCAATCTGCTCGATCGCAAAGGCGAACCGGCCACGCAAATCAAGCGGCGCGGTGGTGTGGTTTAGCCCAAGGGCCCAGACTGGCATGGGCAGATTATAAAATCAGGCCGTGATGCATCCACCACTTATCCAAGGGTTTTCCGGCTGATGGGCCCCATCGCCGCCCTGAACCACCTGTTGAACTTTGTCGCGCCGGCGTTGGCGCTGGCACTGGGGGTCACGTTGGGTGCGTATTTTTTTATGAAAAAAAGGCCTCCAGCCCTTTCGCCACGGGCACAGTTTGCTATAAATTTGATAGTTAACTGCATGGTGCTGGCGCTCGGGCTGCTGCTGCTGGGGCGCGATGGCAAGATGGCCAGTTACGCTGCCATGGCCCTGGCCTGTGCCAGCAGCCAGTGGCTGATGGCACGCGGCTGGCAGCGCTAGGCCCGTCGCCCGGCCCTTACTTGCCAGCCTTGAAGCTGGTGAAGGTGCGGGTTTGCACCCGGCGTGCATCCTGCGGCAAGGCATCTGGCGCGACCATGGTCTTGGTGGCGGCAGCGTCCAAAAAGATGGACTTATTGTCGGCCACGTCCTTCTTCACAAACTTGAGCGAAGCCGCGTTCGGGTTAGCATAAAACACCTTATTGGTCAGCGAGGCGTGCACTTCCGGGCGCAGGATGTAGTTGATGAACAGATGGGCGTTTTCTACATTCTTGGCGTCTTTCGGGATGGCCATGGTGTCAAAGAACAGGGTGGCGCCGGTCTTGGGCACCAGTGCCTCGATCACCACCGGCTCTTTGGCCTTGCCCTTGGTTTTGGTCTTGGTGTCGGCTGTGGTGGCAGCCTCTGCGGCACGGCTGCGCGCGATGTTGATGTCGCCAGAAAAGCCCATCACCAGACAGGTAGCGCCGCCCACCATGTCCTCGATGTAGCCCGAGGAGGAAAACTTGGTGACAAAGGGCCGGATGCTCTTGAGCAACTTGCCCGCTTCGGCGTAGTCGGCGGCATCGCGGCTGTAGGGCGGCTTACCCAGGTAGAGCAGGGCGGCCGGCAGCACCTCGGATGCCGAGTCCAGCACACTCACGCCGCAGCTCTTGAGCTTGCTGGCGTATTTCGGGTCAAACAGCAGGCTCCAGGCGTTGTCTGGCATGGGCAGGTCGCCTAGCGCGGTCTTGACCTTGTTGACGTTGATGCCCACCGTGACATAGCCCCACAGCCAGTCCACCAAGTGGGCATTGCCCGGGTCGAGCTTGGCCAGTTGGTCCAGCAGGCCCTTGTCGAGGTTGCCCCAGTTGCTGAGCTTGCTGCGGTCAAGCTTTTGCAGCAGGCCGCCCTCGATCTGGGTCTTGGCAAAGTGCGAGCCCGGCACCACGATGTCGTAGCCTGTCTTGCCCGCGACCAGCTTGGCGTGCAGGATTTCGTTGTTGTCATAGGTGTCATAGCGCACCTTGATGCCGGTTTCTTTCTCAAAATTCTTGATCGTGTCCTCGGCGATGTAGTCCGACCAGTTGTAGATGTTGAGCACCTTCGGATCTGCCGCTTGGGCCGAACCGGCGAGCAGCAGTGCGCCGGCTGCCAGGGCCAGGCCGAGTTGTTTGAGCTGGAGTTTCATGGAAGGCATCCTGTTGAAGATAACGGCGGAAATGATAGCAAAGGCGCGCGGATTCAGGCCGGGGGGAACAGGTCGACCCGGTCGGTGATGATGGCGTCGGTGCCCAGCGCCAGCAGGCGCTGCGCCGCCCACTCGTCATTGACGGTGTAGCTCAGGGTACGCAAGCCCGCGCTTTTGGCTTGCAGCACGCTGGAGGCATCCCACAATGCGTGGTTGCACACCACGGCTACACACTCCAACGTCAAGGCGGTTTCCAGCCAGCCGGTCCACAGGGTGTCGAGCAGCAAGCCACGCGGCAGTTCGGGCTGGGCGTCGCGTGCCCCAGCCAGCGCGTCGGGTTCGAA
>CAJAXU010000604.1 GCA_903948045.1 uncultured beta proteobacterium
CCCTGTTCCTGGCCGGGCTGGTGCCTGGCGTGCTGATGGGTGGCGCGCTGATGATCGCCATCTGGCTGATTGCCAAGCGGCGCAATATTCCGGCAGCCGAGCATGTGCCAGTGTCCCAATTGCCGGGCGTGATGTTCCGTGCCACGCCCTCGCTCACCTTGCCGGTGGTGCTGCTGGGCGGCATCTGGTCGGGTGTGTTCTCGCCCACTGAGTCGGCTGCCGTGGCAGCACTGTGGGCGCTGATCCTGGGCACGGTGCTGTACCGCAAAATCAAGGTCAGCACCTTGCGCGCCGTGTTTGCCGAATCGTCCCGCCAGACCGCCACCACCATGCTGCTGGTGGCCAGTGCCTTTATCCTGAACTACGCCATTGCCAATGAGCGGCTGGCCGACGGCCTGGTGGCGGCCATCGCGTCCATGCAGCTCAGCCAGATGCAGTTCATGCTGGTGGTGAACCTGTTCTTTCTGGTGCTGGGCTGCTTTCTGGATGGCTCGGTGATGATGCTGGTGTTTGTGCCGCTGCTGATGCCCAGCGTGCGGGCCTTGGGCATTGACGTCACCTATTTCGGCATTGTGGTCACGCTCAATTTCATGATTGGTCTGATCACACCCCCCTACGGTCTGTTGCTGTTCGTGATGTCCTCGCTGACCCGAGTGCCACTGATCGAGATCATCCGCGAGGTCTGGCCGTTTGTGCTGACGCTGACCGTGTTGCTGCTGATCCTGACCTGGTTCCCGCAGATCATCCTGTTCCTGCCGCATGCCTTTGGCTACAAGTGATGCGGTCGCGCTAGACCGCCTGCGCGCAGTCTGCCAGCCGCTGTTGGACCCGGCGGGCTTCATCCCGGGCCAGCAGGCGGACGAACGCTATTGCACTGACTGGAGCCGTGCGCGCGGCGAGCCTTTGGCCGTGCTGCGGCCGAGCAATACCGACGAGGTGTCGCGGCTGCTGACCGTGCTGCATGCCTTGCGTCAACCCGTGGTGCTGCAGGGCGGCATGACCGGCCTGGTGGGGGCCTGTGTGCCGCAAACTGGCGAGGTGGTGTTGTCGCTGGAGCGCCTGCGAGGCATCGAGGAGATCGACCCGGTCTCGGGCACAGCCACGGTCCAGGCGGGGGTTTGCCTGCAGACTCTGCAGCAGGCGGTGGAGGCGCAGGGCCTGTTTTTTCCGGTGGACATTGGCAGCCGGGGCTCATGCCAGATCGGCGGCCTGATTGCCACCAACGCCGGGGGTAACCGGGTGCTGCGGTATGGCATGACGCGCCAGTCGGTGCTGGGTTTGGAGGTGGTGCTGGCCGATGGCACCGTGGTGTCGCGCATGGGCAAGGCACTGAAGGACAACGCCGGTTATGACCTCAAGCAGGTCTTTATCGGCAGCGAGGGGACGCTGGGCGTGATTACCCGCGCCATATTGGCACTGCAACCGCTGCCGACGAGCCGGCAATCGGCGCTGGTCGCGGTGCAGGGCTTTGACGCCGTCACCGATCTGTTGGCGCAATGCCGTAGGCAACTTGGTCCGCGCCTGAGCAGTTTTGAAGTGATGTGGCGCGATTTTTTTGACCTCAGCACCGGGCTGCTGAAGAAAGGCCGGCCTGGCCTGAACCTGGCGGGCACGCATGTGGTGCTGGTGGAGGCCATGGGCCTGGACGCCGGGCAGGACGACGCGCTGTTTGCCGAGGCGCTGGGCGCTTTTCAGGCCGACCACCCGGGCTGCGAGGTGATCCTGGCGCAATCGCTGGCCGATGCACAGGACCTCTGGGCCATTCGTGAGGCGGCCGGCGAAGCGGCCAATGCCGTGGCGCCCTGGGCTGGCTTTGACGTCAGCCTGCCGATCGCCGACATGGCGTCCTGGGTGGCGCAGGTGCACAGCCAGCTGCGCGAAATGGGGCTGACGCAAACCCAGACCTATGGCCACCTGGGCGACGGCAACCTGCATCTGGTGGTGGGTCTGGGGTCAGAGGCAACGCGCAAGGGCGCGGTCCATGAGTTGGTGCACCGCACCGTGGGCGACCTGGGCGGCTCCATCTCCGGCGAGCACGGCATCGGCCTCGCCAAGAAAGCACATTTGCACTATTGCCGTTCAGCGGCCGAGATCAACATGATGAAACTGATGAAAACCGCCCTCGACCCGCACGGCATCTTGAACCGTGGCCGTATCTTTGACCTGCTATGAATA
Organism: uncultured beta proteobacterium; assembly: GCA_903948045.1. Lineage (GTDB taxonomy): Bacteria > Pseudomonadota > Gammaproteobacteria > Burkholderiales > Burkholderiaceae_C > Rhodoferax. The sequence continues at coordinate 2,176 of CAJAXU010000604.1, forward strand.
AGCCCACTGCCTTTGTCACCGGTGCCGCGCAGGGCATCGGCCTGGCCACCGTGGCCCGCCTGGCGCGGGACGGCTTTCGGGTGGTGGCGATGGACCGCCATGCCGAGCGTTTGCAGGCTGCGGTCGCCGCGCTGCAGGCGGATGGGCAGGACATTGTGGCGGCGGTGTGTGACGTGTGTGACCGCGCGTCGGTGGCGGCCGCGTTCGACGCCCAGCTGCGGGTCGATGCGTTGGTGTGCGCTGCCGGCATCTATAACGATGCCCGTTTTCTGGACCTCACAGAACAAGCGTTTCGCACCATGCTTGAGGTCAATGTCATTGGCACCTTCATCCCCGCGCAGGAGGCCGCCCGGCGCATGCAGGCGGGCGGGCGCATCGTCACCATCTCGTCGCGTGGTGCACTGGGCGGCACCCGCTTTGCCCATTACGTGGCGTCCAAGTCAGCCGTGATTGGCCTGACCCGGGCCATGGCCATGGAATTGCGTGAGCGCCAGATAGCCGTCAATTCGGTGGCGCCGGGCTTCACCGACACACCCATGACCCGTTCAGCGCCGGCCGATATGTTTGCCGCCTGGGAGCAGCTCGAACCCGGTGGCCGGGCGGCCAGCCCGGACGTGATCGCCAATGCCATCGCCTTCTTGGCGGCGCCTTCCACCCAGTTCATCACTGGGCAGACGCTGTTTGTTGACGGCGGCAAATCCCTGGGCGGCCTGGGGATTTGACGCACGACACCGGCGGTCAGTCCAGCTTGATCTTCATGGCCCGCACCAGGGGCACCCAGGTCTCATATTCGGACTTCATGAAGGCCTCCACCTGGCCGCGGCTCATCGCCGGATAGGCCACCACACCGGCGTCGTCGATCTGCCGCTGATTGGTCGGGTCGGCCACCGCCTTGTTCACCGCCGCGTTCAGCCGCTCCAGGATGGCGGCGGGCGTGCCGGCGGGCGCCCAGATCGCGTTCCAGGAGTAGGCCCGGTAGCCCTTGAGGCCTGCCTCGTCAAAGGTGGGTATGTCGGGCAGCGTCTTCATGCGCTTCGGCACCGCCACCGCGATGGCGTTCAATCGGCCGGCCTTGATCAGCGGGTTGACCACCGACGGCGCATCCATGGCAAAGGCCACCGTGCCGGCAATCAGGTCGGTCATGGCGGGTGCTGTCCCCTTGTAGGGGACGTGCTGCACCTCGACCCCGGCCATGCTGGCAAACAGGTGGCAGGCGATGTGGCTGGAGGTGCCATTGCCGGCCGAGGCATAGTTGGCGCGGCCGGGCTGAGCCTTCAACTGACGCAGCAGCTCGGGCAGGGTGCGGATGCCGCTGCTGGCCGGCACCACCAGCACCAGCGGGACCTCGATCGTCAGGGCCACCGGCACCAGGTCTTTCACCGGGTCGTAGGGCAACTTGTTGTACAGACCGACGTTGAGCGCATAGGTGGACAGCGTGCTGTAGGCCAGGGTGTAGCCGTCCGGCGCGGCCTTGGCTACCAAGTCGACGCCGATGTTGCCGCCCGCGCCGGCCTTGTTGTCGATCACCACCGGCTGGCGCAGGTCGTCGGCCATCGACTTGGCCAGCAGGCGCGCCACGATGTCGGTGTTGCCACCGGCCGGGAAGGGCACCACCAGCCGGACGGTTTGCCCAGGGTAGGGCCCGTCCGCATGGGCCAGCAGCGGCGCCAGGGGTGCCAGCAGACCGGCTTTGACCAGCGTGCGGCGCGATGACGAGTGGGGGATGGCTTTGATCATGGTCAGTCCTTTTCAGTTTCAAAATGGGTGTTGATACCTTGGGCCGCGACCTGAAAGCGTTCGCGGTTCGGGGATTGGGCGTGCCAGGCGGCGACTTCGTCAGCGCGCGCCCACCAGACCTGCGGGTCGCGCCGAATGTGTTCGATCAGCTTGCGCAGCATGCGCAGCCGTTGCGGCCGGCCGGAGATCCAGTCGTGAATGGTGACCATGAACAGCCCGCCGTACTCGCGCATGCCTTCAAACTCCTCGATCCAGCTCTCCAGTACCGCCGCTGGGTTGGCCGGGTGGGTCTTGTCGCGCGTGCTGTTGGTGTAGCGGAAGTACAGGGCATCGTCCACCATCCACTGGACCGGCACCTCGACCAGCTGGTCGATTTGGTAGGGGTGGTCAAAGCCCATCAGGGAGCTGTCGTACGACACACCGCGCCGCGCCAGTACGCGCAGGAAGTCAGGCGTCATCTCCCAGGACGGCGCCCGATGGCCCAAGCCGCGCAGGCCGGTCTGCGCCAAGAACAGTTCCTGCGCCTGCACCAGGTAGGCCTCCGCCTGGGCCACCGGGATCGCCTCCAGACGCTCGTGGTAGTAGCCATGATGCGCCACCTCATGCTGGCGCGTGAGCAGGAACGGCAGCAGGTCGGGGTAGGTTTGGGCGACCACGCCGGGCACGTAGAAGCTGCCCCGGATGCCATACTCTTCAAACAGCTGGGTCACGCGGGCCAGGCCCTGGCGCGGACCATAGCGGCGTTGCTCGATCTCGCCCAAGTGCTGCACGGTCTGGCCGCGGCTGATCCACAGAAAGGGCGATTCGGCGTCCAGATCGAGCGAGAACACCACGGCGCAGCGCTTGCCCTCCGGCCAGACGTAGTCAGGGTAGTTGATGGTTGGGTTGTCGTGCATTCGCATCGGGGCGCGCTCAAGTTAAGCCGGACAGCAGGCCTGTCCAAAAATCAAGTCGAGGCTGGAGGCAAGACAGCAGGAAATGCTCATGCAACGCATGGGCCCCATCACCGTCCACCCCCAACCCATCCAGCGTCGGCACCCCCATCGCTGCCGTAAAGTTACCGTCGCTGCCACCGCCGGTCATCGGCGCCTCCACCAGCGCAAATCCGGCTGCAGCCGCGTGCTGCTGCGCCTGGGCCAGCAATTGCGCTGTGCCAGTGCTTCGCTCATAGGGCGGTCGATTGATCCATGCCTCGATGTTCAGACGGACGTCGGGCGTGGCCGGTTGCAGTGCCAGCACCCGGGCGTGCATCTCATTGGCCAACGCCAAGGTCGGCACGCGAAATTCGCCAACCAGAGAAGCCTGCTCGGGGACCACGTTGACGGCGGTACCGCCCGTGACACGACCCACATTGACGGTGATGCCCTGTGCGTAATCGGTCATGGCTTCCAGGGCCAGCACCTGGTGCGCCAGTTCCCGGATGGCATTGCGGCCCATGGCATGCTGCAGCCCGGCATGGGCGCTACAGCCAAAGACACCCAGCCGCACCGCGCCGATGCCCTTGCGTGCGGTGACACAGTGGCCACCCGCGCGTGCCGGCTCAGCCACTAGGGCATAGCGCGCGTTAGCGGCCGCGCGTTCGATCTCAGGGCGGGAGGCTGGGCTACCGATCTCTTCGTCGGGCACAAACAGCATGTCCACCGGCAGCGAGGCATCACCGCGTGCCGTGACCCGCTTCAGCGCCTCCAAGGCAACGCAGGCACCGGCTTTCATGTCGTAGCTGCCGGGACCGAAGACCCGGTCGCCTTCAATTCGGAATGGGTTGCGCAACAGCATGCCGACCGGGTGAACCGTGTCCAGATGCGCCAGCACCAGGATGCCAGGTCGCGTGTCAGCGGGGCGGCGGTTGCTGACGATCAAGAGCGGGCCGCTGGAGGCGCTGATCTCCCGGAGGTCGGCCGTCAGACCGCTGGCCACTGCGTCGCTGGCCACCAGCCGCATCAGGCCGGCGACGGCAGCCTGGTCGTGCGACGGTGTCTCCATCTCGATCCAGCCCTGGATCTTGCGCAGCAAGTCGCTGGTCACGTCTGTTTCAGTTGTCATACGGGGATCCGTCGGTTGATGCTATTGCCGCCATCGACCGCCAGGGTCTCGCCGGTCACAAAAGCGGCTGCGTCTGAGCACAAGAAAGCCACCACGCCCGTCACTTCACCCGGTTGCGCCAAACGGCGCAAGGGCACGGTGCTGCCGACCCGTTGCAGGTCTTGGTCCGGCATGCCGTTCATGGTGTCATGGCGCAACCCCGGTCGCACCCCATTCACCCGGACCCCGGCCGGGCCCAGCCGCACCGCGAAGGCGCGTGTCAGTTGTTCCAAGGCGGCCTTGGAGGCGCCATACACGGCCCCATTGTCGCGCACGACGCTGGCGGCACCTGACGATATATTGCAAATGGCGCCCGAACCTCGTTCAGCCATGGCGGCACCAATGCGTTGCATCAGGCGAAAGGGCGTGCGCAGGTTCACGCCCAGAATGTCATCCCAGGTCTGCAGCGATGTGTCGAGCAAGTCGACAAAAGGGAACAGCCCGGCGTTGTTGACCAGCACGTTGGGCGTTCCAAGTGCCAGCAGCCGGTCTACCAGCGACTCAGTGCCGGCGGCTTCGCGCAGGTCAGCTTGCAGGTAGTGAAACGATCCGTCCGGCAGGCCTGGCAGCGGGACCATCACCGGGGCCAGGTCGCTCAGCACGAGCCGGGCTCCCAGCTTGTGAAAGGTTTGTGCGAGGTCCTGACCGTAAGCGCCACAGGCACCGGTGATAGCCACAGTTTGCCCGGCAAACGACGGCCCTTGGGGTTCCTTGGCGATGGTCATGATTAAGTCCGTGGCGGTAAGGCGGCAACTTCGTCGGCAAAGGCCAGCAAATTGGCGCGGTCGATGGTGCGGGTGCCTTGTTCCACCTCCTGGATCAGCCGGATCAGGATTTGCGTCACGGGCGCCTGCAAACCCTGAGTCTGGGCCACGCGGACGATCTCTGCGATCTGGCTGTCGACTTCGGTTTTGCGCTTGCGCACGGCCAGATCGCGCCAGACCCCGCTGCGCTGCTTACTCGACCGGCGGTAGTGATCGGCCATATTTGCCAAGGCGACTGCGGCTTGTGGGGCACCGGCCTCACCGCTGAACGCCGCCGGATCGAAGCCGTCAAACCCGACCGGCGTGACCCCGGTCCCCAAGGCGATCGTGGTCACCTCGCGAGCCAAGGCGGCCAACAGGGTTTGGTGTTGCGGATCAGCCAGTGTTTCGCTCATGGATTCATTGGCCAGCGCCGTCGCGAACAAGAGGCTGCCATAAGCGAGCTTGCTCCACTTGTAGCCCCAGACATCGGCCACGGCCTGGGTGTCGGTATCAAACACTTGCAGCAATTCGGCCAGCGACTGCACCCGCGGGCTCAGGCCGGGTGACATCTCGCCGATTTTGATCGCGCCGCGATTGCCGAAGCTGATGCGCCCTGGCTCGAGGTAATCGGCGGCGAAGTTGACACAGGCGCCAACGGTTCGCTCGGCACCGATCTGCGCGGCAATCTGTCGTTCGTTCAAGCCGTTCTGCAGGGACACCACCACGCCGGTGTCGCTCAGGTGGGGGGCGAGTTGCGCTGCGGCGGCGGCCGTGTGCTGCGCCTTGACCGCCAGCAAAATGCAGTCGAATTGACCGCTCAGCCCGGCTGGTGTCACGGCATCAACCACTTGTTGAAACTGCGCTACCGGGCCCTCAATCTGCAGCCCGGTCGTGCGACTGGCCTCCACGTGCTCTGCAACGATGTCCACCAATGTCACTGGCACCCCGCCGCGCGCCAGAAAGGCGGCCACACACCCGCCAATGGCGCCACCACCCCACACCAAAATGGGCCCGCGGGCGGACCAATGGGATGGGCTGTATGAATCGATCGCCAGGAGTGAGCTCAAGATGCGCTTGTGGTGTGTTCGTGTAAGTCTAGGACCCGCGCAGGCAGCCATCAAGCCACCGGGCAAGATAGTAGGTATAAACAGCAGTAATATTCAAAGGTGAAACAACCCGATCTCAATCTGCTGATTTATCTTGATCTGTTGATCAAACACGGGAGCGTCACCCGAGTTGCCCAGGAAATGGGCGTCAGCCAGCCCGGGGTGAGTGCCGCGCTGCGGCGCTTGCGCGCGGTGCTGCAGGACCCGGTGCTGGTGCGGACCGGCGGCGGTATGGTGCCTACCGCCAAAGCGCGGGCGGTCCAAGCCCAAGTGGCCGGCGCCTTGGGCCTGTGGGCGCGGCTGGCCGACGGCGACATGGTGTTTGACCCGGCCCGCACCACCCGCAGTTACTCGCTGCTCGCATCCGATTACATCCAGTTTCTGCTGTTGCCCGGCCTGGCCCGGGAATTGGCGCGGCAGGCCCCGCAGGCGACGCTCAGGGTCATCCCGCCCAACCCCTACCGCCGTCTCCAAATGCTGGTGGAGCGGGAGGCCGACTTCGCCATCGGCTACTACCATCAGGCGCCGGAGGAACTGCGCACGCGGCGCCTGTTCATTGAGCCGGTGATGTGCGTCATGCGCCGTGGCCACCCCGACGCAGCCTGTTTTGATCTGGACGCGTTCGTGCGCAGCACCCATGTGGGCGTCGCCTCGGTGTCGCAGGGCTCTTACAGCGCGACGCTGGAGCGGGTGCTGGCCGAACGGGGAATTCAAAGGCGTTTGCCGATCATGCTGCCGAGCTACTTGGCAGTGCCGCCCCTCTTGCTGGAGACCGACCATGTGGCAACGCTGCCGGCCAGCCTGGCGACCGCCTTTGCCAGGCAACTCCCACTGCAGGTGGTGCCCAGTCCGATTGCCCTGCCGGCGCTCGACGTCTCCATTCTGTACCACGACAGTCAGCAGGACGATGCGGCACACCAATGGTTCCGGCAACTCGTGGTTGAGGTCGTCAGCGCCTCGGGCCTGGCCCGTACCGTTGACCAGGAACCGCCGATGCCTGCGCCCCACTGACGCGTATAAGCCGTCAGGCTTGCCAGGCTGGCAGAATCAGGCCATGCCACGTTTTGCCGCCAACCTGTCGTTTCTCTACCAAGACCTGCCGTTCCCTGAGCGCTTCGCGGCGGCGGCCCAGGATGGCTTTCCGGCCGTGGAGTACCTGTTTCCCTATGACTACCCGGCGGCTGACATCGCGGCGTGGCTGGCCGACCATGGCCTGCAACAGGTGCTATTCAACGCGCCGCCGGGCGACTGGGCGGCCGGTGAGCGGGGCCTGGCCTGCCTGGACGGGCGCCAGACCGAGTTCCGGGCCGGTATTGCACAAGCACTGGACTACGCTGCCGCGCTGGGCTGTCCGCGCATCCATGTCATGGCCGGCCTGCTGCCGGCGGGTCAGAGCCGAGACGCGTTGCAAGCGGTCTACCTGGACAACCTGCACTGGGCTGCGGCGGCTGCGGTGCCCTACGGGGTGACGCTGTTAATCGAGCCGATTAATCTGCGTGACATGCCGGGCTATTTCCTGAACCGGCAAGACCATGCCCATCAGTTGCTGCAGGCCGTGGGTGCGCCCAACCTCAAGGTCCAGATGGACCTGTACCACTGCCAGATTGTGGAGGGCGATGTCAGCATGAAGCTGCGCCAGTACCTGCCCACCGGGCGGGTGGGCCACATCCAGATCGCCAGCGTGCCGGCACGCCACGAGCCCAATGAGGGCGAGTTGAATTACCCGCACCTGTTTGCCCTGCTGGACGAACTGGGCTATGACGGCTGGGTGGGCTGCGAGTACCGGCCACGGCTGGGGGCGGTACCCGGTGCCACCTCCGCCGGGCTGGATTGGCGCAGGCCCTGGACCCAAGCCCCAGTGGCGCCGGCCTGAGCGCCCCTACCCTTTACCCACCCATCCAGCCACCATGTTGCTATCCGCCAAGCCCCTGCACGGCGTCAAGGTCATCGAGTTTTGCCATGTCGCAGCCGGGCCGTTTTGCGGCATGCTGCTGTCGGACTTTGGCGCTGCGGTCACCAAAATCGAGTCGCCCGAGGGCGATGCCATGCGCCAGTGGCCGCCGCTGAGCCTGGGCTTCAGTGAAAACTTTGCCGCACTCAACCGGGGCAAACAGTCGGTGGTGCTGGACCTGAAACAGCCGGCGCAGCGCGACCTGGCGCGCGCGCTGGTGCAGCAGGCCGATGTGCTGGTGGAAAACAACCGGCCCGGCGCCATGAGCCGGCTCGGCCTGGGTTGGGATTGGTTCGGCCCGCGCCAACCCGGGCTGATTTACTGCTCGATCTCGGCCTACGGCCAGGACGGCCCGCGCGGCGGCGAGGGCGGATTTGATCTGACCATCCAGGCCAGCGCCGGCGTGATGAGTGTCACTGGCGAACCCGGTGGCGCGCCGGTCAAGGCTGGCGTGCCGGTGGTCGACTTCGCCGCCGGCCTGTATGCCGCCTTCAGCATCGCCGCCCTGCTGGCGCGGGTGCGCAGTGGCGGGCCGGGCGGCCAGCTCGACATCCCGATGTTCGCCACCACGCTGGCGATCTCGGCGCTGCAGACCAGCGAGTACTTTGGCACCGGCAAGAACCCGCAACCACTCGGCTCGGCCCACCCGCGCAACGCGCCCTACCAGGCCTACGCGGCGGCGGACGGCTGGTTTGCGCTGGCGGCGGGCAACAACAAGCTGTGGCAACAGGTGTGCGCCCTGACGCCGGCCACCGAGCTGCTGACCGACCCGCGCTTTGCCACGCCGACCCTGCGCGCGGCCAATCAGGCGGCGCTGACGGCGCTGCTGGCGCCGCTGTTTGCCCGGCACAGTGTTGCCCATTGGCTAGGCTGCTTTGGCCCGGCCGGCATTCCCTGCGCCCCGATCAACGGCTATGCCGAGGCCTTGCAAGACCCGCAAGCCGCCCACCTGCAGCTGGTGCAGCCCATGACGCTGCCCAATGGCGTGCAGACGCGCACCGTGGGCTGCCCGGTCAAGCTCGACGGCGCGGTGCTGGCGGTGGACACGCGCCCGCCCGCGCTGGGCCAGCACACCGAGCCGGTGCTGGCGGCACTGGCGACATCATCGGAGGTTCAACCATGAGCGGACTGCAGATCCGGCCCATTCAACCAACCCAGCCGGCTGATCCCATCGCACCTCTGCGCGAGCTGGTCACCGGGTTGACCGCCTTGGTGGGGGCGACGCAAGACGAGCCCCGGCTGCTGACCGAAGGCCGGCGACTGCTGGCCGGCCTGCTGGTGCAGGACGCCTGGCTACCGGCGGCCTTTGCCACGCTGCGCCCTGACCGCTATGCGCAGTACCTGCTGCACTGCGATCCGCTGGAGCGCTTTTGTGTCGTCAGCTTCGTCTGGGGCCCTGGGCACGGCACGCCCGTGCATGACCACACGGTGTGGGGCCTGGTGGGCATCTTGCGCGGGGCCGAGCGTTGCGAAGAGTACACACTGCAGGCCGGTCAACCGTTGGCCACGGGCGGCCAGCACCTGATGCAGCGCGGCGACATCGAGGCCGTGTCGCCCCGCGTGGGTGACTGGCACCGTGTCAGCCACGCCGGTGGCGATGCCGCCACGGTCAGCATCCATGTGTATGGCGCCAACATCGGCGCGGTGCGCCGCCACCGGCTGGACGCGTCTGGCGCCATGCTGCCGTTCGTGTCGGGCTACGACAACACGCAGCTGCCCAACCTGTGGGACCGCTCGGCGGCGGTGCGCGCCACATGCTGAGCACCGAACAGCTGCCTGGCATTACCACGCTCACGCTGCAGCGGCCCGAGCGCGGCAACGCCCTGGGGCCCGAGCTGGTGGAG